>NZ_JBYSZY010000007.1:0-133817 GCF_058787635.1 Variovorax sp. FW305-3-2-15-B-LB1
GGCGGGGGCCGTGGGCGCGGCGGGGCGCGTCGGCGTGTCGTGGATGGATGCCATGGAGAGCCGGGCGGCCCCGAGGGCGCGCCGGAAAAAGAGCGATACAGGCGTGGGACTGTGCCCGCGCCATGCCGTCGCTGGGAAATACGTTTTTCGTGTTTTCTTATGCGCGGCGGGCGGGCTGCGCCGTCGCGTCAGAACTCGCCCTTGAGCCCCACGCGCACGCCCACCGATCCGTTCGACCCGCTGACCCCGGCGGAGAGCGCCAGCGGCATGTCCGTCGCGAGGCGGTGCACGACGCTGGCACCCATCGCGGAGTGGCCCTTGTAGTTCGCCAGCTGCGCGGCCCAGCTGGTCTTGCCCGGTGCGGACGGCATCGGCGCGTCGCCCATCGCCATCGCCGCGGCCACGCCCTTGGCCGCGAAGCTGCGCGCCTCCGACACCGCGGCCGCCGTCAGCTGCTGTGCCTGCTGCAGGTTGACCGCGTCGGTGGGCAGCACGCCGGGCGCCACGTTGGCGATGCTGCGCGTCTGGCCGGTGGCGGCATTGCCCACCGACACCGAGTTGTCGCGCGTGGCCACGGAGCCCTGGCCGAGGGCGACCGAGTTCGATCCCGCGGCCAGCGTGTTGGCGCCCAGTGCCACCGCGTTGTTGCCCGTGGCGACGGCGTCGTTGCCGACGGCGGTCGTCGGATCGGCCAGCGCCTTCGCGCCCGCGCCGATCGCCACCGAGCCCGCGTAGCGCGCCTGTGCCCCGTTGCCCATCGCCGTGGTGTTGTCGCCGTTAGCAGTGGCGTTGGTGCCCAGCGCCGTGGCGCCCGTGCCCGTGGCCTGCGTGCCGGTGCCGCAGGTCACGTTGCCGCCGCTGAAGCTGCACAGTCCGTTGGACAGCGCCTGGTTCATGACACCCTGCAAGGCGGCGATCTGCTGCATCGTGAAGGTATTGGCCGTGGTCAGCGCGCCTTGCTGCACCTGCTGCAGCTGGCCGACGTTGGCGGCATCGGTGGCGGCGACGCCCGCGCGCACGTTGCTCAGCGTGGTGCCGGCGCCGCCGTTGGCGTTCAGCGCGACCTGGGCACCGCCCGCGCCGTACTGCACGGAGTTGTTCGCCACGCCCAGTGCGGTGTTGGCCGTGCCTTGCGCAGCGACGGCGGTGGCCTTGGCATCCGTGGCGCTGGCTTGCGCACCTTGCGCCGCGCCGAGGGCCGTGTTGGCGGTGCCCTGGGCCGTGGCTGCGGCCGTGGTTGCGGTGTTGGCCGTGCCCTGGGCGGCCGCCGCCGCGGCCTGCGCGGTGGCGACGCCCGCCTGCGCGGTTTGCGCGGCGCCCAGGGCGGTGTTGGCGGTACCTTGCGCCGCGCTCGCGGCGTCCCTGGCGAGGACGGCCGTGCCATTGGCCGCGGAGGCCGCGGCCTGTGCGGTGTCCGCGGCCTGCCGCACGGTGTACAGCTGGCCGCCGTTGACGGCATCGGTGCTGGTGGCGTTCACCGCGCCGGCGCTCACGTTCACGAGGCCGCGCGTCTGTCCCGCGTTGCCGAAAGACACGGTGTTGGCCGATGTGGCGACCGAGTTCGCGCCGATGGCCACGCCGCCGTTCGCACCGTTCGCGACCCGGCTGCCCGAGCCGATCGCCACGCCGCCCGCGGCCAGTGCTGCGGCGCCCGAGGCTGTGTCGCTCGCGCCGCCGATGGCCGTGCTGCCGTTGCCGGAGGCCTGGGCGCCCTGTTGGGAGCCCAAGGCGCTGCCGATGGCGACGGCGGCGTTGCCCGATGCCTGTGCGCCGCTGCCGCCCGACGGGGGGGGAAAGCCGCAGCAACCGCTAGCGCCGGTGCCTCCCGCGCCGAGCGCGATGGCCCCGCTGGTCGATGCCTGTGCGCCACGTCCTCCGGCGCCGCCCGTGCCGCCTGCGCTGCCCTCTCCACCGGTGCCTCCGCCTCCGATGGCCGTCGTGCCGCTTGCGGTGGCGCTGGCGCCGGCCCCTCCTGTGCCGCCGGTCCCGCCGGACGTTCCCACGCCACCATCGCCGCCCGCACCCAGCGCTGTCGCACCGTCGCCGGAGGTCGAGGCGGCACCTCCGCCGACACCGCCGAATCCACCCGACTGCACCGCGCCCACATTGCCCACGTTGCCGTGGACCAGGCCGGCCGCATGGGCACTGCCGGCAACCAGCAAGGCCACGGCAGTCAGGTGCTGAAGTGCGCGGACGCGCGATGGTTGTCCATGGACACCGTGGATGTGGACGTGGATCGGCATGGACTCTTCCCCTGTGAAAGCAAACAAGACAAACGCGTCGAAGTGTGTCTTTTTGCCCTCGAGGGAGCCATCACCGAAAACTGGTACGAGCCCTCGCCAGGGTGCTAGATCGCCTTGACTTCGAAGTACGCCTCGTCGGTATCGCCCAGGTCGCGAAAGCCCGCCGTGCGCGCGGCGTCGTAGGCCTTGACCCAGCGCGCGGCCAGCGCGAGTTCGCCCTTGGTGAGGTCGGTGTCGCTCGACTCGCTGGCGTTCTGGAACGCGCGCATCGCCGGCAGCACGTCGGCGCCCAGCTGCTTTTCGAGTTCGCGCCGGAAGCGTTGCTCCGCAACCCTGACTGCGTCGGCCGACGAGTGGGGGTAGTCGATCAGCTTGGCGGAAAAGGCGTCACGCGGCTCGTCCTCGGTGTCTTCGAGCGCGACCGCAGCGGTGACGGGCTCGTGGAAGTGGAAGAGGGGCGAGGGCGGCGCTGCCGGCCGGGGGAAGAAGAGTTCAGCTTGGGTCATGGTTCACCCACGCGGTGGACTGGGATGCGTTCTTCGGCATGTGGATTCCTTGAGAATACTGTTTAAATATACAGTATTGAATCCAGAATTCAAATGACAGACGGCGCGCATCTGGCGCGTGGAGCCCTCTGCTTTAATGGCGCCTTGCCGGGGGAGGGCCCGGGCTTGTGTCACAGAGGAAGGCGACGTGCAGATGGATTGGATGACCGTCCTGGGGACCGTCGGAGTGATCGTCCTTCAAGGGCTGTCGTTCTGGTTCCTCTACTGGCTCTGGAAGAAGCTCCGTACGCCCAAGGCGCCCCGGGCGGGGGCTGCGCCCCTTGCAATCAAGGGCGGCGCGGTGCCCGTCGTGGCCACCTTCACCGGCCTGCGCGGACTGCCGTGGGTGGCGCTGGCGACCAACAGCCTGAACCCTGTCTTGCGCATCGAAAGCGAGCAGCTGGTGTACCGCGTGCTGCGCCAGCGCGAGCGGCCCTTCGCGGACATCCGCCAGGTCGATGTGCGCGAGGCCTATGGCACCTTCAACCTGATCTTCGAGTTCCACGACGCGCGGCGGACCTTCGTGGCCAATTTGGGCACTGCGGCGCGCGGGGCGCAGGCGCTGGCGCTGCTGCCCGAGCGCGTGCCGCTCTCCGCCCGTGCGCGAGAGGCGTTGCGTCCAGCGGGCGCCAAGGCCGGCGTGTGACGGGGGCGCGCGGTGCATCGGCGCGGCCGGCGTCGATGACCTGTGCACTGCGAGGCATCGCTACTACCATCGCGTCCATGCGCCTCACCTTCCTCGCCAGCCTTCTCCTGATCGCCAGCGGCATGGCCCATGCCCAGCAGGTCTATCGATGCGGCAACCAGTACAGCGGTGAGCCGTGTGGCGGCAGCGGTGGCCGCGTGGTCGACGTGTCGCCGCCGGTGCGCAATCTCGAGGCCGCAGGTGCGTCCCAGGTGTTTCTCTGCGTCAGCAACAGCGGAGGGCGTTTCTGGTCGCCGAATCACTGCCGCGAGCGGGGCGCGCTGGTCGAGCGCATCGAGCCGGTCCCGGCAGGATTGCCGTGGGAGCAGCAGGTGGAGATGGCCGACCGGCAAACCCGGCAGGGCTATGCGGTCCAGCAACAGGCCGCGCAACAACGCGGTGCGACGTCACCGGGCGTGACGGGCACCAGTGGCGACACGTCGCGCTGTGCGCACTTCAACGAGCGGGTGGCCCACTACGACCGTTTGGCGCGGCAACCGCAGAGTGGCGCGACGCAATCCTGGATTGCGGAGCAACGCAAGGAGGCCCGGGATCAGCAGTTCAGGGCAAGGTGCTGAGGCCCGCGAAAAGCGGCTGCGCGTGAGGCCGTGAGGCCTGCGCTCGCAGGCGTCAACGGCCGGGGCCGAAATGATTCTGCGCAACGCACCGGCGCCCCCCGGATTGCACGGCATTGCAGGCGTTCTCGGCGGCAGCGTATTGCTGCTGGCGCGTCTGGCGTTCCGCGGCGATCTGGGCGGGTGTCACGCCGGGCTCGGTGGGGCAGTTGGCGGCGATCATGTCCAGCACGGTCTTCGTCATGAACATCACCGTTTCCTGGCTGGCGGTGATCGAGGCATTGGGTGCGACCTTCGTCGCGATGACCGACTGCTTCATGGCTTCGCAGGTCTGGCTGGAAAGGCGCGTCCCGGCAGGGCGGCTGGCCGCGTTGGCCGTGCCCGCGGACGACGAGCCTCCACCCGCGGCCGTGCTGCCACCCGACTCACCCGTCATCTGCCGCGCCGTCGTGGCCGCCAGCGGATGGTCGGGGAAGCGGCTCATCAAGGTGCGCTGCACTTCGCGCGCGCGGGCGCGGTCGCCCTGGGCGTTCAGCTCGTCGGCGCGGGCGAACAGCTGGCCTGGGTTCATCGTCTGCAGGCTGGTTCGGAATTGCTGTTCGGCCTGGGCCGCCTGCTCGCGTTTGCGCTGCTGTTCGGCTTCGGCCGCGAGCCGGTTCTTTTCTGCTTCGGCGCGTGCGGCGGCCTCGCGGTCGCGCGGCAGGTTGACATCGATCCGGTTGCCCTCGGTGTCGATGCGCGCGCCTACCGACAGCACGCCCTTGTCGTAGCGGCCTTCCTCGGATAGCGACCCGTCGGCGCGGTACTCGCGGCCCTGCGCGGGCTTGCCGTCCACGCGCAGGCCTTCGAAGCGTGAGCCGTCGGCGCGCGTGAAGGTGCCCTGCACGGCGCCTGTGTCGGTCCAGCGGCCGACCAGGGTGGCGCCGTTCTTGAAGCCGTACGCGCCCGCGCCGACACGCTTGCCGTTCACATACTCGCCCACGAACCGGTCGCCGGTGGGGTGCAGGACGTCGAATGCCCCCTGCCTCTCGCCTTGCCGGTACTGGCCGCGCTGGATCTCGCCGCTGGAAAAGATCGTCGTGCCGGCGCCTTCTTCCTGGCCGTCCCGGGTCTGGCCGTAATAGACCCAGGTGGTGCCGTTCTTGCCATTGCCGCTCAGGGTATCGCCGGTGCCTGCATCGCGCACGCGGTTGCCGATGTCCTGTGCGCGGGGCTGGACGTCGGGTCGGGCGCCCAGCGCACGCTCGTTGCTGCGCTCCTCGCTGTTCAGCTCTGCCGTGAAGATGGCATCGGGTGTGACTTCCTTGCGATAGCCGAACAGCAGCGTGCGCGTGCCTTCGCCAATGGCCGCCTGCAGCCGCTCCAGGTAGCTCTTGGCGCGTGCGCAGGTCTTCTGCACGTTCAGCACGAAGCGGCAGCCGACATGCGCGGCGCAGAGATCGGCCTGGGTGACTGTGGCCTCGTCCTTGAGCTCGGCGCAGTTGGCGATCTCGGGATTGACTTGAGCCCGAGCGTCCGCAGGAACAGCCAGTACACAGGCCGAGAGGACGAGCACCGACAGGAAGTGGGTGGGGATCCGGATTGCGTGCAAGAGGCCATCCCGACCTCGGCGGTGGGAGGTGGCGTTAGGTTCTTGCGCGGTGGTCTTTATCGTCATGGCGTCATCCCCTCGATTTGAGACCAGCCGAATCTAGTCGCTCGATTTGCAAGCGAAATACCTCTTTTGTGGGAGTCCACGGAAACCAGTGGGCTGCGACTGCGCTGGCCAAGAAAAAGCCCGCACGACGGCGGGCAAGGGTGGTCCTGAGGAGAGGAGAGAAAAATTGGGCCACTGAACTCAGTCTGGTGGCCGATCTTCTCGATCAGCGCACCGAGGCATATTGGCTATTGCATGTTCCCCCGGTTGTATTGGTCAAGCCCACGCTGAAAAGCCGTTTTCCCGTTGTACGCCTGGTCATTCTCCCGAAAATATTGGGCAGCAGTCTGAAAGTCCTTGGCGCATTGCTTGTAATGGTTGGCCGCCATCGGTCGGCGATTCTTCTCAGCCTCATGAGCGGCAGTTTCACATTTTCTTTTGTTGTCCATGGATGTCGTCCAATTGCTGGCGAGTGCATGAGAGGAGACGAATGCCAGCAAGATGGCGAGAGAAAATCGAATCATGTGAACTCCTATAAAACCCTGTTTGGTCAATGATGAATTGCAAGCGTTATTTCGCCTCAGGGTTCCCGCCGGATACGATTTGAGCGCTCCCTGGCTTCTTGAACGGATCCCGCTCCCCGGGTGTTGAATCGAACAAGGCACGTGGCGTGTGCGTCTTGGGCGCGCTTGAGCTTGGTGGCTGCGCAGTACTCTCTGTCGTCCTGTGTTCGCTCGCGCTGGCATTGCGCGCGCGTTGTCATGACGGCGCTGTCGAAGTCCCCGCATGCGCGCTGCGCTTCATTGGCGCTCGCAAGGGCGGCGTACAGAAAAAGGCCGAATGCCAATAGCGGGCTCTTGTAATTCATCGACGTCTCCTCGTGGTGGAAGACCCGAATCTATCCATGCCATTTTGCAAACCAAATACCGCATTTGTGGGAGTCAACGGATACCGGTAGCACGGCAGCGATCACCTTTCGGAGGATGACTGGGCAGTCTTGGGAGAGATCGGAGGGGCTGTACCGCGAGGGAGCGAGCAGGCGACGGGCGGGTTAAACCTACCGCCGCATCCGTCGGCAGCAAGTGCGTCGACTGGACGGTAGCTCGCGCATGCGTGCTCTGTGCGTTGTCCTTCCGAGCGCAAGGACAGCGTGCGCCAGTCTGGCGATATGCCGAGGGTCATCGGGGAAGGCGATGGGGTAGACGACGCAGCAGACCATGGTGAGCCAGTCGCTGTCGACCAAATCCCCCGCCAGCTCTTCGGGGCCGGAGCAACTGCGCAAAAGTTGGAGAAACCCGTTGCGGTTAGAGACGCAAATGGCCTGCCCGGAGGGGATCGAACCCCCGACAACCTGCTTAGAAGGCAGGTGCTCTATCCAACTGAGCTACGGGCAGATTCCGGTTGAGAAGCGATGGCCGGAGCCTTCGGTCCTCGGGCCGCCGGTGAGGCGGCAACAGACCCGAAAAATCAACGGTCTGGACGCTTCTGCCTCTGACCGGGGAAGCGCGGATTCTACCTACATCCCTCCATGTACGACGCCTTCGGCGGCGGTCGTTGAGAGGGGGAAAGGGCGGGGCCGGCGCGGGACGACACCTTGGCGGTCTCGGCGGCCTGCTTCGACACGAGCTGCTTCTTGCCGCAGGTGCTGCACCGGTAGAACCTGAGGGCCGGCAGCATCCTCATCCAGGTTCGCCGCTCGATGCGGCGAAGGCCAGCCAGGCCGCAGGAACATCGGAGAAACAGATTCAGCAGCATCACAGAAGAGTTCAAACCGGGAAGGTGTCGACACTCTTTCCCCGACGCTGCTTCGCGGTTTGCGCAACCGTGAAGCACCCGCGTTCGATTCTGTGGGGGCGCAAGGCATGCAGCGAAAGGACTGCACGCGCAACAGATTGCTAAGGACGGCGTTTCGCCCGCCCGATGCCTCTGTGGATCGCTGGGGCCGAAGGGGCGTCAGACGTTTTCCGAGCGGTACTTCCAGACCGCGTCGTTCACCGCGCGTTCGGACGCCAGTTGCTTCTTTCCGCAGGCGCTGCATTGGTAGAAGCGCAGGCTCGAGAAGAGTCGCATCCATGGCCGGCGCTCGATGCGTGCGAGATGCCTGAGGCCGCAAGAACAGCGGGAAAAGTAATTCAGCATCGGAAAAGGGTCCAGGGGTGAGGGTTCTGTTGCGACGTCCATCCCTGACTCAGCTCTTCGGCTTTGTAAACGCAATTCCGCTTACTTTGTAAACACGATCACGATTGGCTCGATTCTGCGTGAGCGCCGAGGGCCTCGCGGGTAGTTCCTTAAGAAAAAGGTTGTCTTGACGGTGTAACAACAAGGCAGCGGCGTTGCCTGATGTACGGAAAGCCGTGGGTCGTGCTACGAAACGTCTAAAGGGCGGTGAGATTCGCGGCGATCGCGCGCGGCCCGGAAAAGAAAAAAGCCTGCAACGACTTTCATCGTTGCAGGCTTTCACTTTTCTTTTGGTCGGGGCGAAAGGATTCGAACCTTCGACCCTCTGGTCCCAAACCAGATGCGCTACCAGGCTGCGCTACACCCCGCCAAGCCTTCCATTCTAGCCCGAATAAGAGGCCGCTCAGCGCTTCTCGTACTGTGTCTTGCCAAAAAGGATCTCGCGCGCCTTGTCATCGGTGATGGGACGGCGCAGGTCGGCCAGCACTTTCACGCCGCGCTGCACGGCGGGGCGCGCGGCGACGCCGTCGAACCAGGCCTTCAGGTGCGGGTAGTCGGTGAGGGTGATGCCCTGGTTCTCCCAGCTGCGCAGCCACGGGAAGATGGCGATGTCGGCAATCGAATAGCTCGTGCCGGCGATGAACTTGTGCTTGGACAGCTGTCGGTCGATCACGCCGTACAGGCGCCGGGCCTCGTTGGTGTAGCGGTCGACGGCATAGGCGATCTTCTCGGGCGCGTAGATGCGAAAGTGGTGCGCCTGGCCGAGCATCGGACCGACGCCGCCCATCTGGAACATGAGCCACTGCAGCACGTCGTAGCGCTCGCGGTCGCCCGTGGGCAGGAACTTGCCGGTCTTGCCCGCGAGGTACACGAGGATGGCGCCCGATTCGAACAGCGAGATCGGCTGGCCGTCCGGTCCGTCGGGATCGGTGATGGCGGGGATCTTGTTGTTCGGGCTGATCTTCAGGAACTCGGGTGCGAACTGGTCGCCGGTGCCGATGTTCACGGGGTGCGCGTGGTACGGCAGGCCGCACTCCTCGAGCATGATGTGAATCTTGTGGCCGTTCGGCGTGGGCCAGGAATAGACCTCGATGGGCGATGCGGGCATGTCGCGGGCTCCGGAGTGAGAGGGTTGTGACGGGAGAACGGCAGCATATACACGCCCCTGCGGTCGCGTGCGGGTGCGGGCATTGGCCGTTCGGCCGTCCGGTCACCCCACCTGCCGCTCGTGTGCGTTGCACCACATCCAGTGTTCGCCGGGCTCGATCGACTGGATCACCGGATGCCCTTCGGCCCGCGCATGTTTCGTGGCGTGGCGGTTCTTCGAGGAGTCGCAGCAGCCCACATGGCCGCAGTGCACGCACAGGCGCAGGTGCACCCAGGTGTCGCCGGTCTTCAGGCAGTCTTCGCAGCCGCGGGGCGCGTGCGGTTGGGCGAGGTCGGCGGGAACGTGTTCGCAGGCGTGGATGGGCATGGGTGTCTCAGGACAAGAAGAATGGTTCAGGCCACGGCCGAGGCCGACGACAAATGCTGGTGAATGAGCGCCACCACCGCGGCGCCTTCGCCGATCGCGCCGCCCACGCGCTTGACCGAGCCCGAGCGCACATCGCCCACCGCGAACACGCCCGACACGCTCGATTCGAGCGCCGTGGCCGGGCGCGCCGGAAAGCCGCTGCTCGCGGCCGGGCCGGTCAGCACGAAGCCGTGCTTGTCGACCGACACGCCGCAGCCTTCGAGCCATGAGGTCTCGGGCTCCGCGCCGACGAACAGGAAGATGTTGCGCGCGGGGCAGTCGTGCTCCTGGCCCGAGGTGTGGCAGCGCCACGTGGCGCCCGTCAGGCCTTCTTCGGGCGCGCCGTGCAGCCGCACGAGCTCGGTGTGCGGTTGCAGCGAGATGTTGGGCGTGGCCTCGATGCGGTCGATGAGGTAGCGCGACATGCTGGCCGCCAGCGACGGCCCGCGCACCAGCACGTTGACCTTGGCCGCATGGCGCGACAGGAACACCGCCGCCTGGCCCGCCGAGTTGCCGCCGCCCACCAGCGCCACTTCCTGCTGCGCGCAGATCTTCGCTTCGATGGCCGAGGCCCAGTACCAGATGCCGCGGCCTTCGAACTCGGCCAGGCGCGGCACGCCGGGGCGGCGGTAGCGCGCGCCGCTCGCAATGACCACCGTGCGCGCGCTGATCGTGCGGCCGTCGGTGAGCTTCAGCGCCAGGCTGTCCCGCGCGTTCTCGCGCGAGCAGTCGAGCGCCGCGACCTGCGCCGGGATCAGCATCTCGACGCCGAACTTCTGCGCCTGCACGAACGCGCGGCCCGCCAGCGCCTGTCCCGAGATGCCGGTCGGAAAGCCCAAGTAGTTCTCGATGCGCGCGCTGGCGCCGGCCTGTCCGCCGAAGGCACGGCAGTCGAGCACGATCACGCGCAGCCCTTCGGAGGCCGCATACACGGCGGTCGCGAGGCCAGCCGGCCCGGCGCCGACCACGGCCACGTCGTAGAGCTCGTCGCGCGCCGCGGTGTCGACCATGCCGAGGCAGCGCGCAAGGCCTTCGTCGCTCGGGTTGACCAGCACCGAGCCGTCGGGGCAGACAGCCAGTAATTTGTCGGGACCGTATTGGGCGAGCAGCGCGGCGGCATCGGCATCGGCGGCCGCATCGACCAGGTGATAAGGATGGCCGTTGCGGCGCAGGAAGTTCTCCAGCCGCGCCATCTCGGGTGAATCCGGCCGGCCGATCAGCACCGGCCCGGCCGCGCCTGATTCGATCAGCGCCACGCGCCGCAGGATCAGCGCGCGGGTGATGCGCTCGCCCAGGTCGGCCTCGGCCACCAGCAGCGCGCGCAGGCGGTCCGGCGGCACGACCAGCGCCTCGACTTCTTCGTCCGCATGGCCGTCGACCAGGGCAGGGCGCCCGCTCAGTTGGCCGACCTCGGCGAGGAACTCGCCCGGCCCCTGGCGTGCGATCGGCACCACATGGCCGAGGCCGTCGCGCTGCGTGACGGCGACCACGCCCTTGAGCAGCACGAACATGCCGGCGCCGGTCTCGCCGGCGGTGAACAGCCGCTCGCCGCGCGCAAAGCGCTGCACGCTGCCGAAGCTGGCGATGCGTGCCATCTCGGCGTCACTGAGGACGGGGAAAGTCTGGTGCAGGCGGCTGTTGGGGGCGCCTGGTGCGTCGGTGGCCATGGGGTCGAACTCCGTGTCGCGAATGCCCCGCATTAGACGCCGAAGCGACCCTGAAACGGGCGTGGCGCGCGTTGTAACAACGTCATGTGTCTGCCACGCCGCTGACATGCCGGTTTCATTGCGCGTGTCCAGACTCGGTCAGCAGAAAGGGATTTCCCATGAAAGAACTGCCGAACCCGACGTTTCCGCTCTCGCAGCTCGGACTGCGCGCAGCCTTGTGGCCCGCACCCGCGGCCGGAACCCCCGCCGTTGCTGCTGCCGCCGCCGCCACCGTCGCCGCACTGGCCACCCGCACGGCGGTGCCCGAGGCGCCGCTGGCCGTCATCGTGCCGCCGGTGGTCGAAGCCAAGCCGGGCATCACGGTGAGCTGGGCGCGTCATCTGGATGACGTGCGCGCCGCGCAACGCCTGCGTCACGACGTGTTCGTCGGCGAGATGGGCGCGCGCCTCACCACGCCGCTGGCCGGCCACGACATCGACCTGTTCGACGACTTCTGCGAACACCTGCTGGTGCGCGACGAACTCACCGGCCAGGTCATCGGCACCTACCGCGTGCTGACCCCCGCGCAGGCGCGCCGCGTCGGCAGCACCTACAGCGACACCGAGTTCGACCTGACCCGCCTGCGCGACCTGCGCGAGCGCATGGTCGAGCTGGGCCGCAGCTGCGTGCACGCCGAGCACCGCCAGGGCGGCGTGATCCTCGCGCTGTGGGGCGCGCTCGCCGGCTTCATGCACCGCAACAAGCTCGACACCATGATCGGCTGCGCGAGCATCCCGATGTCGCACAACGGCGTGACCAGCGGCGACGCAGCGGCCAGCATCTGGCGCCAGCTCTCGGCTAGCCACCTGGCGCCGATCCAGTACCAGGTGCAGCCGCGCCTGCCGCTGCCGGTCGAGCGGCTCGACAGCGCGCTCGACGTGGAACCGCCCGCGCTCATCAAGGGTTACCTGCGCCTGGGCGCCAAGGTGCTCGGCGCGCCGGCCTGGGACCCGGACTTCAACACCGCCGACCTGCCGATGCTGATGCGCATCGACGACCTGCCGGCGCGCTACCGCAAGCACTTCCTCGGCGCATGAAGCCGGCGGCCATCCGGCCCGACGCCGGGCCGCACGCTGCTTCGCTGTCGCCGAATGTGTCAGGTTCGCTCTCTGTGGGGCAGGGTGCGTCACGCGAATGTCATGGAACTGTCACGGACGAAGTTGACACTGTCATATTTCAGCCGTCGTGTTCTCCCGTGCCGCTTGCTCCAGAATCAGTGCCCATGCCCTCCCTCTCCGCTGACCCGTCGCGCGCCGGCGAAGCGTCTTCGTTCGCGTTGCTGGACCGCGACCACAGCATCCTCTCGTTCAACGAGCGCGTGCTCGACTGGGCCCACCGGCCCGAAGTGCCGCTGATCGAACGGCTGCGCTACCTGTGCATCGTGTCGTCGAACCTCGACGAGTTCTTCGAAGTCCGCGCCGCACCGCACCTGAGCGCGGGCAGTGCCGGTGATCGCAAGGGCACCTACACGGTCGAGTCTTTCGAACGCCTGTCTGAAGCGGCCCATGCGCTCGTGGCGCGCCAGTACGCGCTGTACAACGACGAGCTGATGCCGACCTTTGCCACGCACGGCATCCACATCGTGTCGCACGGCGAACGCAACCCGGCCCAGCGCAAGTGGGTCAGCGAGTATTTCGAGCGCGAAGTGCGCCCGCTGCTGATCCCCGTGGGGCTCGACCCGGCGCACCCGTTCCCGCAGGTGGCCAACAAGTCGCTGAACTTCATCGTGCGCCTGGGCGGCAAGGACGCCTTCGGCCGCGAGAACCCGATCCAGATCGTCAAGCTGCCGCGCGTGCTGCCGCGCCTGATCAAGATGCCGGCCAAGGTGTCGGACGGCAAGACGCTGTTCGTGGCGCTGTCGAGCGTGGTGCGCGCGCACCTGGCCAGCATGTTCCCGGGGCGCGAGGTGGGCGACTTCTCGCAGTTCCGCGTGACGCGCCACTCCGACCTCGCGGTCGACGAGGAAGACGTCAAGAACCTGCGCACCGCGCTGCGCCAGGGCCTGCAGCACCGCCACTATGGGCAGGCCGTGCGGCTGGAGGTGTCGGCGAGCTGCGCCGAATCGCTCGCGAGCTTCCTGCTGGCGCAGTTCAACCTGCCGCCGCAGGCGCTGTACCGCGTGCACGGGCCGGTGAACCTGGCGCGGCTCACGCAGCTCATCGACCTGATCGGCGAGCCGCAGCTGCGCTTTCCTCCGTACGCGCCGTCGTTCCCCGTCACGCTGTCGCCCGCCCAGTCGTTCTTCGAGCGGCTGCAGCGCGGCGACGTGCTGATCCACCAGCCCTTCGAGAGCTTCGACGGCGTGCTCGCGTTCCTGCGCGAGTCGGTGCTCGACCCGCAGGTGCTCGCTATCAAGCAGACCATCTACCGCACCGGCGCCGACTCCGAGCTCATGGACCTGCTGCGTGAAGCCGTGCGCCGCGGCAAGGAAGTGACGGTGGTGGTCGAGCTGAAGGCGCGCTTCGACGAAGAGGCCAACATCAACTGGGCCGAGATGCTCGAGTCGATCGGCGCGCAGGTGGTGTACGGCGTGGTGGGCCTGAAAACCCACGCCAAGATGCTGCTGGTGACGCGCCGCGAGGGCAAGCAACTGCGCCGCTACGGCCACCTGTCCACCGGCAACTACAACCCGCGCACGGCGCGGCTGTACACCGACATCAGCCACCTCACGGCCGACCCGGCGCTCACGGCCGACATGGAGGCCGTGTTCGTCCACATGGCCAGCCAGAGCCGCCTGCCCAAGCTCAACCGCATGTGGCTCGCGCCCTTCGACCTGCACAAGAACCTGGTCGCGCGCATCGATGCGCTGGGGCAGGCCGCCGCCAGCGGCGAGCCCACGCGCATCGTCGCCAAGATGAACGCGTTGACCGACGAAGAGATCATCGGCGCGCTCATCCGCGCGGGGCAGAAGGGCGTGAAGATCGACCTCATCGTGCGCGGCGCCTGCACGCTGCCGGCGCAGGTGCCGGGGCTCACCGACAACGTGCGCGTGCGCTCGGTGATCGGTCGCTTCCTCGAGCATTCGCGCGTGTTCTATTTCCGCCATGGCGAGGACGAGTCGCTGTACCTGTCGAGCGCCGACTGGATGAACCGCAACATGATGCGGCGCATCGAGCTGGCCTGGCCCGTGACTGACCCCAACCTGCGCCAGCGCCTCATCGACGAGTGCCTGGTGGCTTACCTGCACGATGGGCGCGACGCCTGGGACCTGGGCGGCGACGGCATCTACCGGCGTGTCGACCATGACACCCACCCCGGCGAGGCGGGTGCGTCCCCCGCGATCGAAGCGCATGGCGCCCAGGCCGCCTTGATGGGCCGCTATGCATCACGAGGAAACCACCGTGATGCGTCCGGCAATTGAAATTGAAGAAGAAGTTCGAAAGACGATGAGCATGGACTTGATCTTCTGGCGTCACGCCGAAGCCGAGGACTGGACCGAAGGGTGTGACGACATGCAGCGCTCGCTCACCCCGCGCGGCGAAAAGCAGGCCAAGCGCATGGCCATCTGGCTCGACCGGCAGCTGCCCGACGGCACGCGCATCGTGTGCAGCCCGGCGCGCCGCTGCGAGCAGACCGCGCTCGCGCTGGGCCGCAAGTACAAGCTGCGCTCCGAGCTGTCGCCCGACACCACCCCCGACGCACTGCTGGCCGCCACGGGCTGGCCCAACGGCAAGTCGGTGGTGCTGGTGATCGGCCACCAGCCCTCGCTGGGCCAGGCCATCTCGATGCTGCTCGGCCTGAAGCAGGACAGCTGCCCGGTGCGCAAGGGCTCGCTGTGGTGGATCCGCACCCGCGAGCGCGACGGCGACGTGCAGACCGTCGTCGTGACGGTGCAGGCGCCCGAGCTTCTCTAGCTGCTACAGCGGTCCTCCGCGGCGAATACCCCTGCCTGGCGCTTGCGGACAGGCGCTTTGTCACGGTCGCGGGCAGAGGTGGCAGGGCGCTTGTCTCCCGGAAAAAGGGGCGAAGCACTCATGCGCGAGCGCGGCGTAATTTCTACAGTGTGACTCCACGGCAGCGTGCTTTTGACGCCGATGCGGGAAAGAAGCGGTGCCGGTCGACCACATCACTGGGGAAGACGCATGAAACCGCTCAACACACTGCCAGGAAGCTTCATGAACATGCTGCGTGCAGACGCGGACATGCGGTTGAAGGCGCTGATTTTTCTGCTTGTTGCCGCAGCCCTGCTGTCGGGGTGCGCGACGAACACCGCCGCGCCTGTGGCGCCGACCCGTCACGATGTCGCCCGGTCGATCGAGAAGGTCGAGCTCATCTACAACCAGGAAGACCAACTGATCGTCACGGATGGCGGCGGGTCGGGGCTGACGGGCTTCGCAGGGTTTCTGGGACCCCTCGCTGCACTGGTGGCCATCTCCGTCGATACCAACAGCCGACTGACGATGGCCGCCCGGACCGACCAGCGCAGCAAGGAGTTCACGGCCGCAGTGAAGAACAGCGGAGTGACCATGGGGCTGAACAGGCAGTTCGCAGAGCGACTGGCGGCGCGCCTGCGGGACAGTGGCCGCGAGGTGAAGCTGACGCCTTTCTTCCGCGCGACCGGAGAGCACGCGCAGATGCAGGTGCAGGAACTCCAGCCGACGCCCGGCTACAGCACATTGATCTTGCGGATCACGACGTCTTATGGCGCGGCCGATGCGACATCGAGCTTCAAGCCGTACGTCTGGGTGGAGCAGTTGCTCAGGGACGAGAAGCAGTCCGTCGTGGGCCAGACGTTGCAGGTCGCCGACGTGAGCGAGCCGACCTATCTCCTGTACGACGGCCTGCTCAAGGACACCGCAGGCGCTCGCGAAGGGTTGAAGCGCGGGCTCGACCAGATCGTGCAGCCGGCCTATGTCAGCCTGTTCGGGGAAGACGAGCCGCGCAAGGCCAGCGCTGCGGCAGTCACGCAGACGGCCGGCATCGACACGAAGTGAAACGGCTCAGGCGCCGCTGAGTTCCACGCGCCAGTTGCCGGTCTTTTGCCAGGCCAGCACTTCCTCGCGCAGGAGGTGCGCCGACTGCGGGTACATCTCGGCCCAGTCGGGCGCGCAGGCGATCGTGAAGGCCCTGGCGCCGAGTGCCGCGAGGTTCAGCGCCTGCGGCTCGGGATCGCGGCGCGCGTGGCACAGGATCACCGCCAGGCGCAGCGCCAGCAGCTGCATCACGAAGGTCTCGTCGTCCAGCGAGGCTTCGAGCTTGCGCAGCTTGCCGCGCTGGCCCAGCACCAGCTGGCCGAGGGCATGCAGTTCGTTCACTGCAAAGCCCGGCGCATCGGTGTTGTCGAGGATGTAGGCGCCGTGCTTGTGGTAGTCGCTGTGCGAGACCAGCGCGCCGATCTCGTGCAGCTGTGCGGCCCAGCCGAGCTTGCGCAGTGCGCGCCCGGCGCGGCTCGAGGTGCTGCCGCCGCGCGCGGCGGGGGCGAGCTGCACGAACAGCGCGGCGGCGGTGTCGCTCACGCGCTTGGCCTGCGCCGGGTCGACCGCGAAGCGGGTGGCGAGCCGCGCCACGGTGGCGCTGCGCATGTCGGCCACGCTCTCGTCGCGTTCGAGCAACTCGTAGAGCACGCCGTGGCGCAGGGCGCCCTGGGCGACCTTCATTTCCTGGATGTCGAGCAGGTCGAACACCGCGCGCAGCACGCTCAGGCCGCCGCCGATCACGGCCTTGCGGTCTTCGCGCATGCCGTCGATGCGCAGCTTGTCGATGCTGCCGGCCTTGAGCAGGCGGTCGAGCAGCCAGTCGAGGCCCTCGCGCGTGACCAGGCCAGCCTCGCCGCCGGCGGCAGCGAGCACGTCGCCCACCGCGCCGATGGTGCCGGAGGCGCCGTAGGCCACGTCCCACTGGTCGCGGGTGTAGCTGGAGAGCGCGTCGTCCAGCACGGCCTTGGCCGCGACTTCGGCGGCGCGGAAGGCGGGGGCGGTGAACTGGCCTTCGCCGAAATGCTTCATCGACCAGGCGACGCTGCCCACGCGGTACGACTCCATGCGCTCGGCCTCGAGGGCGTGGCCGATGATCATTTCGGTGGAGCGCCCGCCGATGTCGATGACGAGGCGGCGTTCCTGGTCGGAGGCGTCGGTGTGCGGCAGGTGGTGTGCCACGCCCTGGTAGATCAGGCGGGCTTCTTCCCGGCCCGGGATCACGTCGATGCCGAAGCCCAGGATGGTGCGCGCGCGCAACAGGAACTCTTCGCGGTTGCGCGCTTCGCGCAGGGTCTGGGTGGCCACGGCGCGCACCTGCGAGCGCTTGAAGCCGGCCAGCCGCTCCCCGAAGCGGGCGAGGGCGTCCCAGCCGCGCTGCATGGCTTCGGTCGTGAGGTTGCGGGCGCTGTCCAGGCCGTTGCCCTGGCGCACGGTTTCCTTGAGGTACTCGGTGCGGTGGATCTGTCCGTGGTCGACCTGGCCGATTTCCAGCCTGAAGCTGTTCGAGCCGAGATCGACCGCTGCGAGGCGGGTGCCGTTTTGCATGTTGTAGTGAAGAGGGCGGTTCTCTGATCGTAGCGCCGTGACAGCAGGCGCCGCCTCCCAAGTCACGTCACGGCGAGGGCTGGAGGTTAGGCGGGGTGAATGACGGTTGTGTGACAGCGTCACACACAACAGGGGTGGCGCAGCGGCATTTTCCCTCGACAGAAGGGGTGTCACATCGATGTCACAAAAGCTTTTTAGAGTCCGTTCGAGCCCCCAAAGGGACTACTTCTTACTTCTCAAGGAAGCTTTATGAAAACGACGTTCAAATTTGCAACCGCCGGCCTCGTGACCGCGCTGTTCTCCATTTCCGCCTTCGCACAAGACGTGACCGGCGCCGGCGCCAGCTTCCCCGCACCGCTGTACGCCAAGTGGGCTTCCGACTTCAACAAGGCCACCGGCGTCAAGATCAACTACCAGTCGGTCGGCTCGGGTGCCGGCCTCAAGCAGATCGAAGCCAAGACCGTCGATTTCGGCGCTTCGGACGCTCCCCTGAAGGACGACGAACTGCAAGCCAAGGGCCTGATGCAGTTCCCCACCGTCATCGGCGGCGTGATCCCCGTGGTGAACATCCCCGGCATCAAGCCGGGCGAGCTGAAGCTCAACGGCCAGGTGCTGGGCGACATCTACCTGGGCAAGATCACCAAGTGGAACGACCCCGCCATCAAGGCACTGAACGCGTCGCTGGCCCTGCCTGACGCCGCCATCGCCCCGGTTCGCCGCGCCGACGGTTCGGGCACCAGCTTCCTGTTCACCAACTACCTGAGCAAGGTCAACGCCGAGTGGAAGAGCAAGGTCGGCGAAGGCACGGCCGTGAACTGGCCCACCGGCGCGGGTGGCAAGGGCAACGAAGGCGTCGCCGCTTTCGTGAACCGCCTGCCCAACTCGATCGGCTACGTCGAGTACGCCTACGTCAAGCAGAACAAGATGACCTACGCCCAGCTGCAGAACGCCGCCGGCACGTTCGTCTCGCCCGACGACAGCGCCTTCAAGGCCGCCGCCGCCGGTGCCGACTGGAACAAGAGCTTCTACCAGGTGCTGACCAACCAGGCCGGTAAGGATTCGTGGCCCATCACCGGCGCCACCTTCATCCTGATGCACAAGGTGCAGGACAAGCCCGCCAGCGCCACCACCGTGCTGAAGTTCTTCGACTGGGCCTACAAGGGCGGCGACAAGACGGCCGACGAGCTGGACTACGTGCCGATGCCCGACGCCGTGAAGGCCACCATTGCCAAGGCATGGGGTGAAGTGAAGGACGCATCGGGCAAGCCGGTCGCGTTCAAGTAAGAAGCAACCCTTCATCCACCCTCCAGGACGGCGCGCCCATGAGCAACTCTTCGCTCCAGGACGCGCCGCTTTCGTCTTTGCCGGAGCGACCCGTGTCATCCACCCTCCCTGCTGCCGCCTCCCTCGACCTCGCGGCCGAGCGCGCGCGCACCTCCGCCGCTCCTCCGCCGCCCGTCAAGGCGGCACGTTCCGGCCCCATGGCCGACCGCCTCTTCGGCTGGGCCGCCAAGGGCGCCGCGCTGCTGACGCTCGCGATGCTGATCGGCATCCTGCTGTCGCTCGTCGCCGGCGCCTGGCCCGCCATTTCGAAGTACGGCCTCGGCTTCCTCACGAGCAGCGTGTGGGACCCGGTGAAGGACGAGTACGGCGGCCTCGTGATGATCTACGGCACGCTGGCCACCTCGTTCATCGCACTGGTGATCGCCGTGCCGGTGAGCTTCGGCATCGCGCTGTTCCTGACCGAACTCTCGCCCAACTGGCTCAAGCGCCCGCTGGGCACCGCCATCGAACTGCTGGCTGCCGTGCCGTCCATCGTGTACGGCATGTGGGGCCTGCTGGTCTTCGGCCCCATTCTTTCCACGTGGGTGCAGCAGCCGCTGCAAAAGCTGCTGGCCGGCGTGCCGTACCTCGGTGCCCTGGTGTCCGGCCCGCCCGTGGGCATCGGCATTTTGTCGGCCGGCATCATCCTGGCCATCATGATCATTCCGTTCATCGCCTCGGTGATGCGCGACGTGTTCGAAGTGACGCCCGCGCTGCTCAAGGAGTCGGCCTACGGCCTGGGCTCCACCACCTGGGAAGTCGTCTCCAAGGTCGTGCTGCCCTACACCAAGGCCGGCGTGATCGGCGGCATCATGCTCGGCCTGGGCCGCGCACTGGGCGAGACCATGGCCGTCACGTTCGTGATCGGCAACATGAACCAGCTCAACTCCCTGTCCGTGTTCGAGGCGGCCAACAGCATCACCTCGGCCCTGGCCAATGAATTCGCCGAAGCCGGCGCGGGCCTGCACCAGGCCGCGCTGATGTACCTCGGCCTCGTGCTGTTCTTCATCACCTTCGTCGTGCTGTCGCTCTCGAAGATGCTGCTGGCCCAGATGAAGAAGAGCGAAGGAACCAAGTCGTGAGCACCGCGCAAAACCTGATCAACGCCAAGACCCTGGCAGAGACGCGCCAGGCGAAGTTCGCCGCGCGCAATCGCGTCAACAAGATCGCGCTCACGCTGTCGCTCGCCGCGATGGCGTTCGGCGTGTTCTGGCTCGTGTGGATCCTCTGGGAAACGCTGCGCCAGGGCGTGGGCGGCCTGGCGCTCGCCACCTTCACCGAGATGACGCCGCCGCCGAACGAGGCGGGCGGCATCGCCAACGCCATCTTCGGTTCGTTCGTGATGGTGATGCTGGCGACCTTCGTGGGCACGCCCATCGGCATCATGGCCGGCATCTACCTGGCCGAGTACAACCCCAAGGGCCTGCTGGCCTCGATCACGCGCTTCGTCAACGACATCCTGCTGTCGGCGCCCTCGATCGTGATCGGCCTGTTCGTCTACGCCGTGGTGGTGGCCTACTTCAAGACCTTCTCGGGCCTGGCTGGCGCACTGTCGCTGGCGCTCATCGTGATTCCGGTGGTGATCCGCACCACCGAGAACATGCTGCAGCTGGTGCCGCCGGGCCTGCGCGAAGCGGCCTACGCTTTGGGCACGCCGAAGTGGAAGGTCATTCTGAGCATCACGCTGCGCGCCGCGCGCGCCGGTGTGGTCACAGGTGTGCTGCTGGCCGTGGCCCGCATCGCCGGCGAGACCGCGCCGCTGCTCTTCACCGCGCTGAACAACCAGTTCTGGACCGCCGACGTGAGCCAGCCGATGGCCAGCCTGCCGGTCACGATCTTCAAGTTCGCCATGAGCCCGTACGAGAACTGGCAACAACTGGCCTGGGCCGGTGTGTTCCTGATCACCGTCGCCGTGCTTGCCCTCAACATCCTGGCGCGCGTGCTGACGCGCAACAAACACTAAATCAAGAAGGCGCCAACATGCCAAACACCGTCGCACAACAACAACCGTCGCGCTCGAAGATCTCGGTCAAGGACCTGAACTTCTACTACGGCAAGTTCCACGCGCTCAAGGGCATCAACCTCGAGATCCCCGAGAACAAGGTCACGGCCTTCATCGGCCCGTCGGGCTGCGGCAAGTCGACCCTGCTGCGCACCTTCAACCGCATGTTCGAGCTGTACCCCGAGCAGCGCGCCGAAGGCACCATTGCGCTGGACGGCGAGAACCTGCTCACGTCCAAGCAGGATGTGGCGCTGATCCGCGCCAAGGTCGGCATGGTGTTCCAGAAGCCCACGCCGTTCCCGATGTCGATCTACGACAACATCGCCTTCGGCGTGAAGCTGTTCGAAAATCTCTCGGCCAGCGAAATGGACGACCGCGTCGAGTGGGCCCTGAAGAAGGCCGCCCTGTGGACCGAAGTGCGCGACAAGCTGCAGCAAAGCGGCTCGGGTCTCTCCGGCGGCCAGCAGCAGCGTCTGTGCATTGCACGCGGCATCGCGATCAAGCCCGAAGTGCTGCTGCTCGACGAACCGTGCTCCGCACTCGACCCGATCTCGACAGCGAAGATCGAAGAGTTGATCGCCGAGCTGAAAAACGAGTACACCGTGGTCATCGTGACCCACAACATGCAGCAAGCCGCCCGCTGCAGCGACTACACCGCCTACATGTACCTCGGCGACCTGATCGAGTTCGGTGCCACCGAACAGATGTTCTTCAAGCCGCAGCGCAAGGAGACCGAGGACTACATCACCGGCCGCTTCGGTTGAAGTCAAAGGAAACACCATGACCGAGAAACACCTTTCCAGCCAGTTCGACAGCGAACTCAACGGCGTCTCGTCGCGCGTGATGGAGCTCGGCGGCATGGTCGAGTCGCAGATTCACCAGGCCGTGTACGCCCTGCTGCAGTTCGACGCCGAAGCCGCCGACCGCGTGATGGAGACCGAGCACCGCGTCAACGCGATGGAGATCGAGATCGACCGCGAGCTGTCGTCGATCATCGCCCGTCGCCAGCCCACGGCACGCGACCTGCGCCTCTTGATCGCCATCAGCAAGACCACCGCCAATCTGGAGCGCGTGGGCGACGAGGCCAACAAGATCGCGCGCATGGTCAAGTCGATCATCGAGAGCGGATCGGCCCGCCAGCTGCCCACCACCGAGCTGCGCATTGCCGCCGACCTGGCCTCGAACCTGCTGCGCACCGCGCTGGACGCCTTCGCGCGCCTGGACACGGCCGCCGCGCTGTCGATCCTCAAGGACGACGACCTCATCGACAAGGAGTTCGACGGCTTCGTGCGCAAGCTGGTCACCTACATGATGGAAGACCCGCGCACCATCTCCGCCAGCCTGGACCTGCTGTTCCTGGCCAAGGCCATCGAACGCATCGGCGACCACGCCAAGAACATCGCCGAGTTCATCATCTACATCGTCAAGGGCGCCGATGTGCGGCACACTTCGATGGAGGAAATCGAGTCGGCATTGCAGTGACGACCGTCGCCGCAAAGACTCCCCATAACGCATGAAGAAACCAAGAGTCCTGATCGTCGAAGACGAATCCTCGATCGCCGAGCTGATCGCCGTCAACCTGCGCCACAACGGCTTCGAGCCGATCTGGTCCGAAGACGGTGCTGCTGCCCAGCGTGAAATCGACGCCTTCCTGCCGGACCTGATCCTGCTCGACTGGATGCTGCCGGGCCAGAGCGGCCTGCAGCTCGCGCGCCAGTGGCGCAAAGACCCGCGCACCAAGGCCATCCCGATCCTGATGCTCACGGCGCGCGGCGATGAGCCCGACAAGGTCGCCGGCCTCGATGCCGGTGCCGACGACTACATCACCAAGCCGTTCTCCACCCAGGAAATGCTGGCGCGCATCCGCGCCGTGCTGCGCCGCCGTGCGCCCGAGGTGGTGACCGAGCGTGTCGAGATCGGCGAACTGGCCCTCGACACCTCCACCCACCGCGTCACTTGGCAGGGCGGGGCGCTGAAGGTCGGCCCGACCGAGTTCAAGCTGCTGGCCTACCTGATGCAGCATGCCGAGCGCGTGCACAGCCGCGCGCAGCTGCTGGACAAGGTGTGGGGCGACCACGTCTACATCGAGGAACGCACGGTCGACGTGCACGTCAAGCGCCTGCGTGAGTCGCTGGGCGTGGCCGCGCCGATGGTGGAAACCGTTCGCGGAGCGGGTTACCGGCTGACGGCCCAAGTCACGGTGTGAGCAGCGCCGTGAGCCTCGGCGGCGGGCGCGGATAATCGCCCGCCATGCCTTTTCGTATTGCTATGTTTTTAATAGCGTCCCTCGTAATTGCGGCGGGCGCTGTCGGCCTTTTCGGCTGGAAGTACGGCTGGCTGGGCGCCTGGCTGGGCGCGGTGCTCTGGCTGGGCTTCGATGCCTGGCGCGCCGAACGCCTGCTGCGCGTGCTGCGCAACGACGCGGCCGGGCTGCCGTCGCGCGGGCCGGGCGTGTGGGGCGAGCTTTCGGAGCGCATCCGCAAGCTGCTGCGCGACCGCGAACAACAGACCCGGCAGGCCGAAGACCGGCTGCAGGAGTTCCTGGCCGCGATCCAGGCGTCGCCCAACGGCGTTGTGCTGCTCGACGAGCAGGGCCGCATCGAGTGGTGCAACCAGACGGCGGCGGGCCAGTTCGGCATCGATGCCGAGCGCGACCTGCTGCAGCACCTGGCGAACCTCGTGCGCGACCCGGCGTTCGTGGCCTACCTGGCCTCGTGGAACTACAGCCGCGACGTCGTCATCGATGCGCCCGGTCTCGTGCATGCACAGCATCGCGGCCATCCGGTGCGGCTGTCGGTGCAGGTGCATCCCTACGCCGGCAACCGGCGCATGCTGCTCACGCGTGACATCACGGCGCTGGAGCAGGCCGAGGCGATGCGGCGCGACTTCGTGGCCAACGTGTCGCACGAGATCCGCACGCCGCTCACGGTGCTGGCGGGCTTTGTCGAGACGCTGCAGAACCTGCCGCTGGATGCCGACGAGCGCACGCGCTACCTGTCGCTGATGGGGCAGCAGTCGCATCGCATGGAAACGCTGGTGAACGACCTGCTGACGCTGTCGCGGCTGGAAGGCAGCGCGGCGCCGTCGGGCAACCAGTGGGTGCGCATGCGCGCGCTGCTGGCGCAGTGCGAAGACGAGGGGCGTGGCCTGTCGGGCCGGCTCACGCCGCAGGGGCACCGGCTCACGTTCACGTCCGAGGCCGAGTCCGAGCTGTCGGGCGCGCCGACCGAACTGCAGAGCGCGATGTCGAACCTCGTGAGCAACGCCATCCGCTACACGCCCGGCGGCGGTGAGGTGGTGGTGACCTGGCGGGTGCTGCCTGACGGGCGCGGCGAATACGCCGTGCGCGACACGGGGCCGGGCATTGCCGCCGAGCACATTCCGCGGCTCACCGAGCGCTTCTATCGCATCGACCGCAGCCGCTCGCGCGAAACCGGCGGCACGGGGCTCGGGCTGGCGATCGTGAAGCACATCGCGCAGCGCCACGGTACCGAGCTGCGCATCGAAAGCACCGTGGGCAAGGGCAGCCGCTTCGCGCTGCTGTTCCCGGCGACGCGCGTGCGCGAAGCGCGCGTGATGACCAAGTAAGCGAGTCGCGTGGCCTTCAGCGGGCCCGCGCCTTCATCGTCCAGCGCAGCAGCGCGACGAACAACAGCGCGGTGAGCGCCAGCGCCGCGGCGCTCATGAGCCAGAAGGCCAGTGGCGACTGCATGGCCGGCCACGGCCCCAGGCCGCGGTAGGCCAGCAGGTAGCTGCCGCCCAGGCCCATGCCCCAGAGCATCGCGCAGTAGATGACCAGCGGCGCCAGCGTCACGCGGTAGCAGCGCAGCACGAAGACGCACAGCGTCTGGAACGCATCGGCGATGTGATACAGCGCCACGGTGGTCAGCAGCGCCGCCGCCATCGCGATCACGGCGGGGTTGTCGGAGTACACGTTGGCGAGTTGCGTGCGGAACACGGCCATCGCGCCGGCATAGAGCAGCGCGAACAGCGCGGTGAGCTCGAAGCCCAGCCGGCAGGCATGGCGCGCCCGGACGGTGTCGCCGGCACCGAGCCAGAAGCTCACGCGCGCGCTGGTTGCGATGGCGAGCGACAGCGGCGTCATGTAGGCCACGGCCAGCAGGTTCGAGGCGATCTGGTGCGCGGCCGCGGCCGCGGTGCCCAGGCGCGCGATGAAGAGCGCCATCAGCGTGAACGAGGTCACTTCCACCAGCACCGCGAGGCCGCCGGGCACGCCCAGCCGCGCGAACAGTCGGATCTGGCGCCAGTCGGGCGCCTCGATGCGCTCCCACAGCTGGTAGCCGCGGTAGAACGCGCCGTGGCGCAGCAGCCAGACCGCGCAGCCGAGCATGGCCCAGTTCACGCACAGCGTGGCCCAGGCGCAGCCCACCAGCCCCATCGCCGGCAGGCCGGCGCCGCCGAAGGTGAACCAGACCGACAGCGGCAGCTTCACGAGCAGCGAAGCCAGCTGCAGCCAGGTCACGAGCTTGGGCTTGCCCAGGCTCTGGTTCAGCGTGCTGAAGAGACGAAAGAGCAGGGCGGGCGCCAGCGCAAAGGCCAGCACCGCGAGGTAGGCCTCGACCTCGCCGCGCATGTCGGCGGGCACCTGCGTCCAGCGCAGCGCGGCGCCGGGCAGCAGCAGCACGGTCATGCCGACCACGACGGCGATGGCTGCGAGGTAGAGCGACTGGCGCACCGAGCGGCCGATCTCGCTGCCCCGGTTGGCGCCGTGCAGTTCGGCCCACACCGGCAGCAGCGCCTGCAGCACGCCCATCAGCGAGACATACACGCTGACGAAGATGGCGGCGCCCACCGACAGCGCGGCCAGGGCGCCTTCGGAATAGCGGCCCGCGATGATGGTGTCGGCCACGCCGAAGGCCATCACGGCCAGCTGGCCGATCAGCACCGTGCCGGCGTGCCGTGCGATGAGTCCGCGTTCGTTCCCGTGCGTGCTGCTGCTCACGGGTCAGCGCACGATCTTTTCGTAGAGCAGCAGGTCGTCCGCGGGGCTGCTGGGACGGCGCAGGGTGCCGCTGAAGCGCCACTGTTCCAGCGGGATGATGGTGTGCAGCCGCTCGATGGTGTCGGGGCTCACGAGCAGCCACGGGCAGTCGTTGCCCAGCAGCAGCGGCTGCAGGTTGAGGTTGCCGTGGTGGCGCAGCGCCGCGACGTGCGGCCGGCTCAGCGCCAGCTCGGCGACGCAGCGCGGATGGCCGATGCGCTCGGTCACGGCGCGCACCTGCGGGACGTAGCTGCGCGCGTAGTCGATGGACGGCAGCCACAGCGTCATCAGCAGCATCCAGCACAGCGCGGTGCCGCCGGCCGGCAGCACCAACGTCTTCCAGAGCGCGGCGCGATGGCGCCCGGTGCGCCAGCGCACCAGCCAGCACCAGGCCAGCGTGGCGGCCAGGGCGAGCACGAAGGCGACCGGCGAGAACTCGGCCACGAAGCCCGGCACCAGCCGCGCCACGCTGGCGGCCGGCTTGCGCGGCGCGCCGGTCAGCATGGCGATCCAGTACATCCAGCCGAGCACGGCCAGGCCGCTGAAGAACAGCACGTTGAACCAGTCGATCAGCGCCGCGGCGCTGCGCCGGAAGGTCGGCAGCGCGAAGGCCGCCAGCGTGGCGAAGGCGGGCAGGGCCAGCAGCAGCGAGCGGTCGGAGAAGTCGGTGGTCCAGGTGGCGGCCAGCGGCACCAGCGCGAACCACAGCGGCAGCGCCACGTGGCGCTCGAGCCACTGGCGGCGCCAGCGCCAGAGGGTCCAGATCGCGAGCGGCCAGACCGGCCAGGTGAACCACAGCAGCAGCTTGGCCTGGCTGCGCACGTCGGACAGCAGCGAGTGGCCCAGCGTGATCTTCCATTGCGCCAGGCCCAGGCCGAAGACCAGCGCGGCGGCCAGCACGGTGATGCCGAGCATCGTCAGCAGGGCGGGCAGGGTGAAGCCGGGGCTCTCGTCGTCGCTGTAGCCTTCCGCTGCACGGGTGGCGCGCTGGTGGCGTTCGTAGGCCATGTACACGGCGCTGCCGATCGCCAGCGCGAGGCCGACCGTCGGCCCGCCGCTCAGCGTCATGCCGAGGGTGCCGACCACGAGTGCGATCACCGGGCCGACGCGGCGGTAGGGCAGTGCGGCGACGCCATAGAACAGGTGCGAGGCGAAGTACAGCTGCGCCAGCGCGGGCGTGGTTTCATGCCCCAGCTGGGCCAGGCCCAGCGAGGCGATCAGCGCCAGCAGGCCGCCATCGGCGATGGCGCGGGCGTAGTCGGTCGGGCGCGCCTCGCCGCCGAAGGCAAAGGCCACGGGCTGCGCGCGCGGGGTGCGGGCGAGGTAATAGACGGCGTACCAGGTCGCGGTGAAGGTGCCCCACAGCATCAGCGCGAACACGAAGCGCACGGCCAGGTCGGGGTTGACCCACGACGGGGCGAGCTGGATCGCCCAGGCGCCGATCCAGTACGGGATCAGCGCGGGGGTCTCGGGGCGCATGCCCAGAAGCAGCGGGTCGAACCAGCGGGCGATGCCCTCGGTGCTGCGGGCCAGCTCGGCCATGTAGCCGAAGGCCGTGATGTCGGCGCTCTTCCAGGGGCCCCGGCCGAGCAGGCCCGGCAGCAGGTAGGCTGCGCACAGCAGCAGCAACGCGACGCGCGGCAGCCGGCGTACGGCATTCTGGGCAACGATCGCGGGGGTCGGCTGGTTCAAGGGCGAGGCGGAAGAGGCGAAGGGGTGATTGGAAAGAAAAAGGGCAGCGCGGTAAACCGGGCTGCCCTCGACGCCAGAGCGCGTGCCTGATTACTTGGCAGCGGTCTTGCCGAAGCGGTTGCGGAACTTCTCGACGCGACCACCCATGTTGTCCACCGACTTTTGCGTGCCGGTGTAGAAGGGGTGCGATTCGCTCGTGGTGTCGAGCTTGAACAGGGGCAGCTCGCGGCCGTCGTCGGTCTTGCCCATTTCCTTGGTGTTCGCGCACGAACGGGTCACGAACTTGAAGCCGTTCGACATGTCGACGAACAGAACTTCGCGGTAATTCGGGTGGATGCCTTCTTTTGCCATGGTGTTTCCTTTTGCGCTGTTGGAATCAATGCGCGGTCGATGCGAGAGCCACCAGCGTGCCAGCAATCTGGCGCGCCGCCCTGAGGTCTTGACGTGAAGTGAAGGCCAAGGAAGCCGGGCGACGTGCCCAGCCGCACTTTTCGCGGAGCCCATGATTATCGCATACTGCCCCAATTGCGAGCAAACCGGGCCCTCCCATGACTTCTACACCCCTTCGCGCCGGCCTTGTCGGCTACGGTTTCGCCGGCCAGACCTTCCACGCGCCGGTGCTCTCGGCCGTTCCGGGACTCGAACTGGCGGCCGTGGCGAGCTCGCAGCCGCACAAGGTGCATGCCGACTGGCCCAGCGTGGCCGTGGTGCCCGACGTGGCTGCGCTGGTGGCCCGGGCGGACATCGACCTCGTGGTGGTGGCGACGCCCAATGCCCAGCATCATCCCGTGGCCAAAGCGGCGCTGGAGGCGGGCAAGCACGTGGTGGTCGACAAGCCTTTCACGCTCGACGTGGCCGAAGCGCGAGAGCTCGAGTTGTTGTCATATCGCAACAATCGCGTGCTCTCGGTCTACCAGAACCGGCGTTTCGACGCCGATTTCCTGACGCTCCAGCAGGTCCTGGCGTCTGGCGATCTGGGGCGCCCGGTGTACCTGGAGTCGCATTTCGACCGCTTCCGTCCCGAGGTTCGCGAGCGCTGGCGGGAGCAGCCTGTGCCGGGCGCGGGCCTGTGGGTGGACCTGGGTTCGCACCTGCTCGACCAGGCCGTGCAGCTGTTCGGTCGGCCCGACACGCTGCAGCTCGACACGGCCGCTTTGCGCGACGGCGCGCGGGTCGAAGACTATTTCCACGCCGTGCTGCGCTACGAGAGCGGCCCTCATGCGCCTTTGCGCGTGGTGCTGCACGCCACGACGCTCGCGGCCCATGCGGCGCCGCGCTACATCGTGCACGGCACGCGCGGGAGCTACGTCAAGCACGGCGTCGACACGCAGGAAGACGCGCTGCGCGCCGGCCAGCGGCCGCCGGCGGAAGGGTGGGGGGGCGATCCGCTCGACGGCGAACTCACGCTGACGGGCAGCGACGGCGCCCCGCACTTTCGCGCGGTGCCGATGCAGGCCGGCAACTACGTCGCCTACTACGCGGCGGTCCGCGATGCGATCCTCGGCAAGGGGCCCAATCCCGTGCCACCCGCGCAGGCCGTCGCGCTGATGGAACTGCTCGACATCGGCCGCCAGAGCGCCGCCGAAGGCCGCGCCATCCGCATCGAGCGCCCATGAAAAAAGCGCGTTGACCCGTGAGGGCCAACGCGCTTTTGCGGAAGGGCCTGACGCTCAGCCGCCGCGACGCATCATGTCGAAGAACTCGACATTGGTCTTGGTCGCCTTCATGTTCTTGAGCATCAGCTCCATCGACTCGATCTCGTCCATGTTGTACATGAGCTGGCGCAGGATGCGGGTCTTCTGCAGGATCTCGGGGGCCAGCAGCAGTTCCTCGCGGCGCGTGCCGCTGCGGTTGAGCTGGATCGAGGGGAACACGCGCTTTTCGTACAGGCGGCGGTCCAGGTGGATTTCGGAGTTGCCGGTGCCCTTGAACTCTTCGAAGATCACTTCGTCCATGCGGCTGCCGGTGTCGATCAGCGCGGTGCCGATGATGGTCAGCGAGCCGCCTTCTTCCACGTTGCGCGCGGCGCCCAGGAAGCGCTTGGGACGCTGCAGCGCGTTGGAGTCGACACCGCCGGTCAGCACCTTGCCCGACGAGGGCACGACGTTGTTGTAGGCGCGGGCCAGGCGCGTGATCGAGTCCAGCAGGATCACCACGTCCTTCTTGAGTTCGACCAGGCGCTTGGCGCGCTCGATCACCATTTCGGCGACGTGCACGTGGCGCGCTGCGGGCTCGTCGAAGGTCGAAGCAATGACTTCGCCCTTCACCGTGCGCTGCATTTCGGTCACTTCTTCAGGGCGCTCGTCCACGAGCAGCACCATCATGTGCACGTCGGGGTAGTTGGCGCTGATCGCGTGGGCGATGTGCTGCATCATCACCGTCTTGCCGCTCTTGGGCGGCGCCACGAGCAGGGCGCGCTGGCCTTTGCCGATGGGGGCGATGATGTCGATGATGCGGCCGGTGAGGTTCTCTTCGCCCTTGACGCCTTCGCGTTCCAGCTTCATCTGTTCCTTGGGGAACAGCGGCGTCAGGTTCTCGAACATCACCTTGTGCTTGTTGGCTTCGGGTGCGCCGTCGTTGACCTTGTCCAGCTTGGTCAGTGCGAAGTAGCGCTCGCCGTCCTTGGGCGTGCGCACTTCGCCTTCGATCATGTCGCCGGTGTGCAGGTTGAAGCGCCGCACCTGGCTGGGCGAGATGTAGATGTCGTCGGTGCTGGCCGTGAAGCTGGTGTCGGGGCTGCGCAGGAAGCCGAAGCCGTCGGGCAGGATTTCGAGCACACCGTCGGCGAAGACCTGTTCGCCGGCCTTGGCGCGCTTCTTGATGATCGCGAACATCAGCTCTTGCTTGCGCATGCGGCCGATGTTTTCGATCTCAAGCGCCTCAGCCTGCTTGAAGACTTCAGACACGTGGAGTGCCTTGAGTTCGTTTAAGTGCATGGAACGACCCCTGGAGGGGTAATCGAATCGGGAACGGGGGGAGGTTTGATGTGGGGCAAGAACTGCCTCACGAACCGGGGAACTCGAACCGGTTGCCTGATGAAAGGCCCGGTGAACTGAGGGCGATTATGACAGGAAAATCGCCCCGGCCAACGCATTGCGCGCTGGCCGGAAGAAATGCATCAGGCGAGTTGCTGGTCGATGAAGGCCGTGAGTTGCGCCTTGCTCATGGCGCCGACCTTGGTGGCGGCCAGCTGGCCGTCCTTGAACAGCATCAGCGTGGGGATGCCGCGAATGCCGAACTTGGCGGGGATGTCGCGGTTCTCGTCGACGTTGAGCTTGGCGATCTGCAGCTTGCCTTCGTAGGTGGCCGAGACTTCGTCCAGGATCGGGGCGATCATCTTGCAGGGACCGCACCATTCGGCCCAGTAGTCGACCAGAACCGGCTGGCTGGACTTGAGCACGTCGGCCTCGAAGGAAGAATCGGAGATGTGTTTGATCAGTTCGCTGGCCATGTGATGTGTCCTTGTGCGCAGAGAGAGTTTCGGTGCAGCTAAAGTGCTGGTCATTGTGACAGAAACCAAGGGGTGACGTGCCATGCGGCCCGGCTATGGCGGCGATAGCCAAAGCCCTTTGCGGCCCTGCCGCCGACCCCCTCAACCCCCTCGATAGAACATGAACGAAGGCCACCCCGTCCAGGCCCTGTGGTGCGATCCCGCCGACGGCGTCGTCGCGCGGATCGTGCGCGCGCTCGGCGAACGGCAGCTGCATGCGGCGCGCACCGTGGTGCTGGTGCCGTATGCGCAGCTGATGGCGGTCGCGCGCGGCATGTGGGCGCGCTGCGGCAGCCCGGGCTTCGTGCCGCGGTTCGAGACCACGCACAACTGGGCGCGCAGCGCGGGTGGGTTCCTGCCGTCCGGCTACGACATCGCCTTCGACATGGCGCGCGACCTGGTCACGGCCCAGGGCCTGCTCGCGCAATCGGGCTTCCAGGCCGAACGCTTCGCGCTCGCGGGGCGCGTGGTCGAGCTGGCCTACCAGCTGGCGCCGCTGGCATCCGCCGTGGCGCCTGAGGTGCGGGGCGGCGACTGGGCCCAGGGGGCGTCCAAGGTGGCCGATGCAGGCAGCGAGTCGGAGTGGTTCCGCATCGAGAGCGCGCTGATCCGCGTCGCCGTGGCCTGGGCCGCGAACTCGGGCTACGCCACCGACGTGCTGCTGCGCGACGCGGCGCGCACGCAGGCCGATGCGCTGATCGTGCTCGAAGGCTTCCAAACCGATCCGCTCACGCAGGCCCTGTGCGCGCTGTGGGGCGACCGCGCGATCCGCATTCCGCTCGTGCCCGCCGATGCCCCGCCGTCTGCGGCCCACGCGCACGTGGCGCTCGACCCCGAGGACGAGGCCCAGCTGGCCGCCGCCTGCGTGCTGCAGCATCTGGCCGAGGGTCGCGCGCCGGTCGCGCTCGTCGCCACCGACCGCGCGCTCACCCGCCGCATCAGTGCGCAGCTGAGCACCCAGGGCATCGTCACGCACGACGAAACCGGCTGGAAGCTGTCCACCACGCGCGCCGCCGCCACGCTGATGAGTGCCTTGCGCGCTTGCGCGCACGACGCAGCCACCGACCAGGTGCTCGAATGGCTCAAGAGCGGCGCCGAGGTCGATGGGTTCGCCGTGCAGTCGCTCGAAATGCGCCTGCGGCGCGAAGGCGTGCGCGACTGGCAGGCCTGGTGCGCGTTGATCGCGCGCAGCGACAAGCCGCAGGACGAAGGCCTGCGCACGTTCACCGCCACCATCGAAGCCCGCCGCGCCCCGATGGCGCGCGCGCGCTCCCTGGCCGAGTGGCACCGCGCACTGCGCGAGCTGCTGACGGCCGGCGAGCAGTGGGACGCGCTCGCCGCCGACTTCGCGGGCGCCAAGGTGATCGCCGCCCTCTGGCTCGATGCCGACGCGCATGGCGAGGAAGACGAATTTCCCGGCGGGCGCCACAGCCTGGCCGAGTTCACGGCCTGGGCGCGCGACGTGCTCGAAGACGCCAGCTTCGTGCCGCCCGCCGGCGACGAGGCGCCCAAGGTGTCCGTGCTGCCGATGTACCAGCTGCTGGGCCGCGTCTTCGGCGCCGTCGTCATTCCCGGCTGCGACGACCGCCGCATGCCCGCGTCGCCCGAGCCGCCGGGCCACTGGAGCGCGGCGCAGCGCCTCGACTTGGGGCTGGCCTCGCGCGAGGTGCTGGAGACCGCGCAGCGCGCGGCCTGGGCCATGGCCACGCGCAACCCGAACTGCGACCTGGTCTGGCGCCATTCCGACGCCAGCGGCGAGCCCGTGCGGCCGAGCCCGCTGGTGCAGGCCCTGCAGCTCGCCCACGCGCTGCAGCCGGGCGTCGATCCGCGCACGCCGCGCGACGTCGCCGTCACACCGACCCTGCGGCCCACGCCCTCGGGCGCGCTGCTGCCGCTCACGAATGTGTCGACCAGCGTCTACGAAGACCTGCGCCGCTGTCCCTATCGCTTCTTCGCGCTGCGCCAGCTGGGCCTGCGCACCGCCGATGAGCTCGATGCCGAGGTCGACAAGCGCGACTTCGGCAACTGGCTGCACGCGGTGCTCGGGCAGTTCCACGAGACCTTGCGCGACGCGCCGACAAGCGATGCGCAAGCGCGCGCCACGCTGCTCGCCGACACTGCGCGCGATGTCACGCAGACGCTCGGCTACTCCGACGCCGAGTTCCTGCCCTTCGCCGCCGCGTGGCCGGCGGTGCGCGACGGCTACCTCGACTGGCTCGCGAAACATGAAGCAGACGGGGCGGTCTTCGTCGAGGCCGAGCCCTGGAAAGAGCAGCCCCTGGGCACCCTGCGGCTGGTCGGCCGGCTCGACCGCGTCGACCGCACGGCCGACGGCCAGCCCTTCGTGATCGACTACAAGACCGAGACCGCCTCCGTCACCAAGGAGCGCGTGAAGGACCCGACCGAGGACACGCAGCTCGCCTTCTACGCGGCGCTGGTGGCTGACGACACCTTGCGAGCGGCCTACGTCAACGTGGGCGAGAAGTCGTCCGGCACGCAGACCGTCGAGCAGCCCGCCGTGGTCGAGGCGCGCGATGCGCTGGTCGCCGGCATCATCGACGACTTCGCGCGCATCGCGCAGGGCGCGCCGCTGCCGCCGCTGGGCGAGGGCAGCGTCTGCGATTTCTGCGCCGCGCGCGGCCTGTGCCGCAAGGATTTCTGGGAGGTCACGCCATGAACGGCGCTGCCTACGAACACAACGGCCGGCACGTCGCGCGCGAGGCCTTCTACACCGTCGCCTGCGATCCGCGGCGCTCGGTCGCGGTCGAGGCCTGCGCGGGCGCCGGCAAGACATGGATGCTGGTGTCGCGCATCGTGCGCGCGCTGCTCGAAGAGGGCGATTCCGCCTGCGAGCCGCACGAGATCCTGGCCATCACTTTCACCAAGAAGGCAGCCGGCGAAATGCGCGAGCGGCTCGACCAATGGCTCGCGCTGTTCGCCGAACTCGATCCCGCCGCTTCGCAGCGCGAACTCGTGATGCGCGGCATGACCCCCGAGGCCGCGCAGGCGGCCGTGCCGCGCCTGCAGGGGCTCTACCGGCGGCTGCTCGAAGGCGGGCGCCCGGTGCAGTTCCGCACCTTCCACGCGTGGTTCGCGGGCCTGCTGCGCAACGCGCCGCTCGCCGTGCTGCGCGAACTGGGACTGCCCGCGAACTACGAGCTGCTCGAAGACGATGCCGAGGCGCGCAACCACACCTGGCGTCCGTTCTTCGAGGCTGTGACCGGCGACGCGCGCGCGCTGGCCGACTACTACGCGGTCGTCGCCACGCACGGCCGCTCTCAGACGGCGAAGGCGTTGGGCGAAGCGCTGTCGAAGCGGGTCGAGTTCTCGCTGTCCGACCCCCAGGATGCGGTGACGCCGTTCGACGTGCTGTACCCGGCCCTGCAGGGGTTGGAGGTGCCGACCGACGCGTTGCGCGGCGAGGCCGTGCGCCGTCGTTGGCTCGACCGCGCCGCCGCCCTCGGCCGCGAGGCCAACAAGACACCGCAGAAGGCGGCCGAAGCCATCATCGACGTGTTCGGCACCAGTGAGCCCGCGACCGATGCGCTGACCGATGCGCTCGCCGTGCTGCGCAAGACCTTCTTCGTCGCCACCGAAGACCGGCTCACCAAGAACCTGCAGAAATTCCCCGCGGCGCAAGAGGCCGAGACCGAACTGCAGCTGCTGTGCGCGGCGCAGGCGCAGCACGCGGCCTGGCTCTACCAGCAGCGCATGACGCGGCTCACGCGCCTGCTGATCACCGCCTTCGGCGAGGTCAAGCGCGCGCACGGCTGGGTCGACATGAACGACGTCGAGCAGGCCGCGCAGCTGCTCTTGGGCCAGTCGGCGCTGTCGGGCTGGGTGCAGGAGCGGCTCGACGCGCGCGTCGCGCACCTGCTGATCGACGAGTTCCAGGACACCAACCCGCTGCAGTGGCAGGCGCTCTACGGCTGGCTCAGCGCCTACACGGGTGCGGGCAGCAGTGCGCCGCGCGTGTTCATCGTGGGCGACCCCAAGCAGAGCATCTACCGCTTCCGCCGCGCCGAGCCGCAGGTGTTCATCGCCGCCAAGAAGTTCGTGCGCGAAGGGCTCGGCGGCGAACGGCTCAACTGCGACCACACGCACCGCAACGCGCGCGCCGTGGTTGGCCTCGTCAACAGCGCGATGCTGGCCGCGCAGGCGGTTGGCGAGTTCGACGGCTACCGCGCCCACACCACCGAGCGCGGCGACGACGGCGAGCTGCTGAAGCTGCCCGCCATCGACCGCGACGCGCTCGACACCACGGCGGCCGCCGTGCCGGCCGACGACGGCATGCTGCACTGGCGCGACAGCCTCGTCACGCCGCGCGTGCTGCCCGAAGAGCAACTGCTGCAGAAGGAATGCGAACAGGCCGCGCGCTGGGTCGCGCAACGCATCGCCGACGGCACGCCGCCGCGCCAGATCATGGTGCTGGCGCGCCGCCGCAGTCGGCTGTCGGCCATGCAGGACGCGCTGCGCCGCCGCCACATCCCCGTGCAGCAGCCCGAGAAGAACGACCTGAACGACGCGCCCGAGGTGCAGGACGTGGTCGCGCTGCTCGACGCGCTGGTGTCGCCCGCGCACGACCTGTCGCTGGCGCGTGCGCTCAAGTCGCCGCTGTTCGGCATCGACGACGACACGCTGGTGCAGCTGGCCCGTTGCCAGCGCGAGACGCCGGTGGCCAGCTGGTTCTCGCTGATCCAGAAGGGCGAAGGCCTGCCGCCCGTGCTGACCGAGGCGGGCGTGCAGCTGCGCCGCTGGCAGCGCTGGCTGATGGCGATGCCGCCGCACGACGCGCTGGACGCGATCTTTCACGATGGCGACGTGCTCGCGAAGTTCGGCGCCGCCGTGCCGGCGGCCTTGCGCCAGAGCGCGCTGGCGAACCTGCGCGGGCTGGTCGCCGCGTCGCTCGACATCGACGGTGCGCGCTTCGCGACGCCTTATGCCCTGGTGCGCGCCTTGCGCGCGGGCGGCGTGCGCGCGCCCACCGTGGCCGCGCCCGAGGCGGTGCAGCTGCTGACCGTGCACGGCGCCAAGGGCCTCGAAGCCGATACCGTGCTGATGCTCGACTGCGACGCGCCACCGCCGCGCGCGCAGACCATGGGCGTGCTGGTCGAGTGGAAGGGCAGCGACAGCGCGCCGACGCGCTTCGTGTTCCTGGCCAGCGAGAAGACCCCGCCGGCCTGCGCCGCCGCGTTGCTCGAAGAGGAGCAGCGCGCGCGCCACCGCGAAGAACTCAACGGGCTCTACGTGGCGACCACGCGGGCGCGCGAGCGGCTGGTGCTGTCGTCGGTGAAGCCGTCGCGCGCCAACGAGGGCAGCTGGTGGGCGCGGCTGGAGCCGCTGTGCGAGCCGACCGAGGCCGACGAGCCGCTGGTCGAAGCGTCCGCCGCCGGCGAGACCGGGGTGGGCACCTTCGCGATGAAGCGCCTGCCCGCGCCGCTCGTGGCTGCAATCGGTGCGCCGCCCGAAAAGAAAAAGACGCAAGACGCCACGGTCGACGCGCGCGCCGCCGCGTTCGGCCAGGCCATGCACCGGCTGCTCGAATGGGCGGTGCCCGGCGAAGCCTTGCCACCGGCCCATGTGCGGGCGGCTGCGCGCGAATTCATGCTCGATCCGCAGCAGGCGCGCGGCGCCGCGGCGCTGGCCCAGCGCATCCGCGCGGGCGCCGGGGCCTGGGTGTGGGACGATCGCAGCATCGACTGGCATGGCAACGAAGTCACGCTGGTCCACGAGGGCGATACCTTGCGCATCGACCGGCTGGTGCGCGAGCGCGCCACCGGCGCATGGTGGATCCTCGACTACAAATCGGCCGCGCGCCCCGAACGGGACGCGGCCCTGATCGCACAGATGCAGCGCTACCGCGCTGCCGTGCAACATGCCTACCCCGGTGCCACGGTGCGCGCCGCGTTCCTGACCGGGCAGGGCGAACTGGTGAATCTCGAATGACTGTTTCTTCTACCGTCGCTGTCATCGGCGGCGGACCTGCCGGCCTGATTGCGGCCGAAGTACTGAGCGCGTCCGGCGCGCAGGTGCACGTGTACGACGCGATGCCCTCGGTGGGCCGCAAGTTTTTGCTGGCCGGCCGCGGCGGCCTCAACCTCACGCACTCGGAGCCCTTCGAGGTGTTCGTGACCCGCTTCGGCGAGCGCCGCGCGCAACTCGAGCCGTTGCTCGCGGTTTTCGGTCCGCAACAGGCCCGCGAGTGGGCGGCCGGGCTGGGCATCGAGACCTTCGTCGGCACCTCGGGCCGCGTGTTCCCGACCGACATGAAGGCCGCGCCCTTGCTGCGCGCCTGGCTGCATCGCCTGCGCGCCGCGGGCGTGCAGTTCCACATGCGGCATCGCTGGGTGGGCGACGCGGCCTTCGATGCGAGCGCGCTGCGCTTCGCGACGCCGGCGGGCGAGGTCACCGCCAAGGCCGATGCCGTGGTGCTGGCCCTGGGCGGCGCGAGCTGGGCGCGCCTGGGCTCCGACGGCGCGTGGGCACCGTGGCTGCAGGCGCAGGGCGTGGCGGTGGCACCGTTGCTGCCCGCCAATTGCGGCTTCGACGGCGCAGGCTGGAGCGAGCATTTCTCGAGCCGCTTCGCGGGGCAGCCCTTCAAGTCGGTCGCGATCGCCTTCACCGACAGCCAAGGGCGCCATTTCGCGCGCAAGGGCGAATTCGTCGCCACGGCCACGGGCATCGAAGGCAGCCTGGTCTATGCGGCGTCGGCGCTGCTGCGCGACGAGATCGCAGCGAACGGCAGTGCGACGCTGCTGCTTGACCTGCTGCCCGACCGCAGCGCCGAACAGGTGCTCGCCGCGGTGAAGCATCCACGCGGCGCTCGCTCGCTGAGCAGCCACCTCAAGAGCCGTCTCGGCATCGAGGGCATCAAGGCGGGCGTGCTGCACGAAGCGCTGAGCAAGGAAGCGATGCAGGACCCGGCGCAACTGGCGGCCACCATCAAGGCGGTGCCGCTGAAGCTGGTCGCGACGCGGCCGGTCGACGAGGCGATCAGCACCGCGGGCGGCGTGCGCTTCGATGCGCTCGATCCGGCCCTGATGGCGACGGCGCTGCCCGGCGTGTTCGCGGCAGGGGAGATGCTCGACTGGGAAGCGCCGACCGGCGGCTACCTGCTCACGGCAGCGATGGCCAGCGGCGCGGCTGCGGCGCGCGGCGCGATCCAGCGGCTGGGGCTATAGCCGCAGGCCTGCTCAGCGCTCGCAGGGCCAGAAGAACACCTGCTCGGGGTCATCCGCATCGAGGTTCTCGATGTGGCCGCTCTCTCTGAACCCGGCTTCTTTCAGCAGCGAGTGCATCGCCGCGTTGGAGCGGTTCGTGGAGGTGAAGAGCTTGGGGCGTTCGCAGATCGACTGGAAGTGATCGATGAGTCGCAGGCCGAGCCGCCTGCGGCGAAATTGCTCGCCGACCATCAGCATCTCGATGAAGCCGCAGTCGAAGAAGTGGTGGTGCAGGACGCCGTAGGCGGCGACCTCGCCATCCACCTCGATCACATGGCAGAAGCGATCCTCGATCCAGCCCTTGATCTGCACGGCGCGGCGCGCATCGTGCGCGGCCACGGTGTCGAGGCGCACCAACGCTTCGAGATCACTGAGGCGGGCGGGCCGGATGTCCAAGTTCATGGATGGCTGCGCGAAGTTCTGGGAATTTGAGGTGTCCGGGGTCGGTAACCCCTGGACACGGCGCGTAAGTTCTCTGCAAAGGAACTCACGGCTTCTGGATGTTAGGTTGACGAGCCTTACCCCTGGCACTGACTACGCAGTTAGGGCTGCTTGGTTCCCCACCTGACCCGGTTGGCCACTTCACCATGCAGGGAGGCCCGTCAGCCTGCATTCTAACCGCGCGGATTTGCCCCCTTGGCCGGGGCGTGAATCATTTCGACGGTGGATGGGAAACAAGCGTGAAGTGACCCCCGCCGCGCCTTTTAGAATGCCCGCAATGTCTTATCTCGTGCTCGCTCGCAAGTTCCGTCCGAAAACCTTCGGTGAGATGGTCGGTCAGGGGCATGTGGTCCAGGCGCTGGAAAACGCGCTGACGACGCAGCGCCTGCACCACGCCTATCTGTTCACCGGGACGCGGGGCGTGGGCAAGACCACGGTGTCGCGCATCCTGGCCAAGTCGCTCAACTGCCAGGGCCCGGACGGGCAGGGCGGCATCACGGCCACGCCCTGCGGCGTGTGCCAGGCCTGCCAGGACATCGATTCGGGCCGCTTCGTCGACTACACCGAGCTCGACGCGGCCTCCAACCGCGGCGTGGACGAAGTGCAGTCGCTGCTCGAACAGGCGGTCTACAAGCCGGTGCAGGGGCGCTTCAAGGTCTTCATGATCGACGAAGTGCACATGCTCACGAACACCGCGTTCAACGCGATGCTCAAGACGCTCGAGGAGCCGCCCGAGTACCTCAAGTTCGTGCTGGCCACGACCGATCCGCAGAAGGTGCCGGTCACGGTGCTGTCGCGCTGCCTGCAGTTCAACCTGCGGCCGATGGCGCCCGAGACGGTGCTCGAACATCTCACCAGCGTGCTGCAGACCGAGCAGGTGCCGGCCGAGCCGCAGGCGCTGCGCCTGCTGGCGCGCGCGGCGCGTGGCTCGATGCGCGACGCGCTCTCGCTCACCGACCAGGCCATCGCCTTCGGCAACGGCGAGCTGCTCGAGACCGGCGTGCGCCAGATGCTCGGCAGCGTCGATCGCGGCCATGTGTTCCGCCTGATCGAGGCGCTGGCACAAGGCGACGGCAAGACCGTGGTCGACACCTCCGAGGCGCTGCGCCGCGACGGCATGTCCGCCGCGTCCACGCTCGAAGAAATGACGGCGGTGCTGCAGGCCATGGCCGTGCTGCAGGCCGTGCCCTCGCGCGCCGAATCGGCCGATGCGGCCACCGACCCCGACGCGGCCGACACGGCGCGCCTGGCATCGCTGATGCCCGCCGACGAGACGCAGCTGCTGTACAGCCTGTGCCTGCATGGGCGCGGCGAGCTGGGCCTGGCGCCCGACGAGTACGCGGCGCTGACCATGGTGCTGCTGCGGCTGTTGGCCTTCAAGCCTTCCCATGCGGCCGCCGCGACGGCCTCCACGGAAAAAAAAACTCTGAATGACGCCGGTGGCGCCGCGCCGCGGGCTCCCGCGCGTGAAGCCGCCCCGGTTTCCCGGCCTTCGGTGCCCGATCCGGCACCCGTTGCCGCGCCTTCGCAACCGCCCGCGCAGCCTGCGCCGGCCGGCCAGCGGCTCGCGGTGGTCGATGCCCTGCAGCGCCAGCCCATGCCCCGGCCTGCCCCGCAAGAGGCGTCCGACGCCCCCGCAGCCCATGTCGTCGGCGTGCCGATCCGCGTGCAACCGCCGCCCGGCCAGCGCGACGTGCCGCGCGAAGAAGAACAGCGCAGCACCTACACCCCGATCCCGCCGAGCGAAGAGGGCGACTTCTGGCATGCCACGGTCATGCAGCTCGTCGCCGCCGAAAGCGTCGCGGCACTGGCGCGCGAACTGGCGCTGCAGTCGCAGCTGGTGGCGCGCGACACCGACCAGTGGATGTTGCGCATCGAGCGCGAAACCCTCAACCAGCCGTCCAGCCGCGAGAAGCTCACGGCGGCGCTGCAGGGCCTCGGCCACAATGTGAGGCTGGCCATCGAGATCGGCGGCGTGGTCGACAGCCCGGCGCGCCGCAACAAGCAGGCGGCCGACGAGCGCCAGCGGGTGGCCGAGGAAGCCATCCGCAGCGACCCCGAGGTGCAGATGCTGATGCGCGACTTCGATGCGAAGATTGTTCCCGGATCGCTGAAGCCCCTCTGAAGCCGGCGCCGCAGTCGCCGCATTTTTCGACCCGTATTCTTTCCATCACCAACCCATCACAGACAGGACCAACGATGTTCAACAAAGGACAACTGGCCGGCCTCATGAAGCAGGCGCAGGCAATGCAGGACAACCTCAAGAAGGCCCAGGAAGAACTGGCGCACATCGAGGTCGAAGGCGAGTCGGGCGCCGGTCTCGTCAAGGTCGTCATGACCTGCAAGCACGACGTCAAGCGCATCACCATCGACCCCAGCCTGCTGGCCGACGACAAGGACATGCTCGAAGACCTCGTGGCTGCCGCCTTCAACGCCGCCGTGCGCAAGGCCGAGGAAACCAGCGAGCAGAAGATGGGCAAGCTGACGGCCGGCATGCCCGGTCTCCCGCCCGGCATGAAGCTGCCGTTCTAAGCGAGGCATGGCAGACGCCAGTTCGCTCGATGCGCTGGTCGATGCGCTGCGCCGGTTGCCCGGTGTCGGCGTCAAGTCGGCCTCGCGCATGGCCTTCCACCTGCTGCAGCACGACCGCGAGGGCGCGCAGCTGCTCGCGCGCGCATTGCAGCAGGCGGCAGGCCAGGTGCGGCACTGCGAGCTGTGCAACACCTTCACCGAAGCGCCGATCTGCCATGTCTGCATGGACTCGCGGCGCGACGGCACCAAGCTGTGCGTGGTCGAGACGCCGGCCGACCAGGCCGCGCTCGAACGCACGGGCGCCTTTCGCGGCTACTACTTCGTGCTCATGGGCAAGCTCAGCCCGCTCGACGGCATCGGGCCGAAGGACATCGGCCTGCAGAAGCTGTTCGACCGCGCACGCGACGGCACGGTGAGCGAGGTCATCCTCGCAACCAACTTTACCGCCGAAGGCGAGGCCACGGCGCACGTGATCGGCGAGGCGCTCAAGCAGCACGGGCTCACCGTGACGCGTCTGGCGCGCGGCGTGCCGGCCGGCAGCGAGCTCGAGTACGTCGACCTGGGCACCATCGCGCACGCGCTGGTCGATCGCCGCTGACGCGCGGCCTCACGCAGGCCGCGTTCGTTCTTTCTCTTCGTTGTCGTCACCATGACCTTCTCCCTGCTCACCGTCGCCTACTGGTGCGTGTTCATCGCCTGCGGGCTGCCGTACCTTGCGGCATGGATCGCGAAGGCGGGCAGCTTCGGCGTGCGCGACAACATGCATCCGCGCGACTGGGCCGCCAAGCAAAGCGGCTGGCGCGCACGCGCCAACAGCGCGCAGGCCAACAGCTTCGAAGGCCTGCCGTTCTTCATCGGCGCGGTGCTCATCGCGCACCAGCTCGGCGTGGCACAGGCGCGGCTCGACATGCTCGCGGTGGCCTACGTGGTGCTGCGCGTGATCTATCTCGCGCTCTACATCCGCGGCGCGCCGAGCGCGCGCAGCGCGGTCTGGGCACTCGCGTTCCTCGTCAATATCGCGATACTTTTTCTGGCGCGATAGCGCCTTGGCGAAGGCTTCTCCAGGAGGCCTTCGTGCTTACGTGAAAACCCGCACGGGATGACCCCGATGCAGGCCCACAGGGCGCACGCCTAAGCTCGATTCAGTTCACCAGAATCACAGAGCCCGCAGGACCGTGCCATGCTTCATCGCAGAACCCTCATCTCCGCCTCCGCAGTCGCTGCCGCAGCGATTGCATTGCCGCGGGTCTTTGCGCAGCAGGCCAAGCTGGAGAAAACCAAGGTCTCCATCGCGGTGGGCGGCAAGGCGGCGTTCTACTACCTGCCGCTCACCATCTCCGAGCAGCTGGGCTACTTCAAGGCCGAAGGGCTCGAAGTGGAAATCTCCGACTTCGCCGGCGGCGCGCGCGCACTGCAAGCGGTGGTGGGTGGCTCGGCCGATGTCTGCTCGGGCGCCTACGAACACACGATCAACCTGCAGGCCAAGAACCAGTTCTTCCAGGCCTTCGTGCTGCAGGGCCGCGCACCGCAGATCGCGGTGGGCGTGTCGACGAAGAACATGGCGGGCTACACCGGCATCCAGGACCTCAAGGGCAAGAAGATCGGCGTCTCGGCGCCGGGCTCCTCGACCAACATGGTGGCCAACCTCGTGCTCTCGCGCGGCGGCCTCAAGGCCAGCGACGTGAGCTTCATCGGCGTGGGCGTGGCGGCCGGTGCGCTCACCGCGCTGCGCTCGGGTCAGATCGACGCCATCAGCAACACCGACCCGGTGATGACCATGCTGGAGCAGAAGGGCGACGTGAAGATCATCAGCGACACGCGCACGCTCAAGGGCACCGAGCAGGTGTTCGGCGGGCCGATGCCCGCGGCCTGCCTGTACGCGCCGATCGACTTCATCCAGAAGCATCCCAACACCTGCCAGGCGCTGGCCAACGCGATCGTGCGCGGCCTCAAGTGGCTGCAGACGGCGGGGCCGGGCGACATCATCAAGACGGTGCCCGAGACCTACCTGCTGGGCGACCGCGCGTTGTACCTCGCGTCGTTCGACAAGGTGCGCGAGTCCATCGCCACCGACGGCCTCGTGCCGGCCGAAGGGCCGAAGACGGCGCTCAATGCCATCGCGAGCTTCGACACCTCGGTCAAGGCCGACAAGATCGACCTCGCCAGGACCTACACCAACGATTTTGCAAAGCGTGCGAAAGACAGGTTCAAAGCCTGATTGCGAACGTTCAGCAACCCGGCTTCGGCCGGGTTTTTTCTTCCGGAGCGCCATGTCCGACTACGCACTCGAACTCCTTTCCATCCGCTGCACCTTCCTTTCGAAGGACGACCCGGGCCAGCGCTACACGGCGGTGGACGACACCACGCTGCGCATCGGCGCGGGCGAGTTCGTCTCGGTGGTCGGACCCACGGGTTGCGGCAAGTCGACGTTGTTGAACGTGGGCGCGGGGCTGCTCGAGCCGTCGTCGGGCGGCGTGAAGGTCTTCGGCCAGCCGCTCACGGGCGTGAACAAGCGCGCCGGCTACATGTTCCAGACCGAGGCGCTGATGCCGTGGCGCAGCGCCATCGACAACGTGAAGGTGGGGCTGCAGTACCGCGGCGTGCCCGATGCCGAGGCGCACGCGCAGGCCGAGGCGTGGCTCTCGCGCGTGGGCCTTTCGGGCTTCGGCGATCGCTATCCGCACCAGCTCTCGGGCGGCATGCGCAAGCGCGTCGCGCTGGCGCAGACGCTGGTGCTCGACCCCGACATCATCCTCATGGACGAGCCCTTCAGCGCACTCGACGTGCAGACGCGGCAGCTGATGGAGAACGAAGTGCTCGAACTCTGGAGCGCGAAGAAGAAGGCGGTGCTCTTCATCACGCACGACCTCGACGAAGCGATTGCGATGAGCGACCGCGTGGTGGTGCTGTCGGCCGGCCCGGCGACGCGGCCGATCGGCGAGTTCGTGATCGACCTGCCGCGTCCGCGCGACGTGGCCGAGGTGCGCACGCAGCCGCGCTTCGTGGAGCTGCACCGCCAGATCTGGGAGGTGCTGCGCGACGAGGTGCTCAAGGGCTACGCGCAGCAACTGAGGAAGGCCGCATGATGCCGCGCCTCGATGCACGCCATGCGCGCTTCTGGCAGCTCGCGCTGCTCGCCGTGATTCTGGTGCTGTGGCACGTTGCTTCGCGCAACGACCAGATCGCGTTCTTCCTCGGCCAGCCGATCGTGGTGGCGGGGCGCATCTGGAGCTGGTTCCTGCCCTTCGAGGTGCCGCCGAACCTGCTGTTTCCCGAAGGCCTGAAGGGCAACGCCGACATCTACCGCCACCTGGGCACGACGCTGCTCGAAACGGTGCTGGCCTTCGGTATCGGCACGGCGCTCGGGCTGGGCTGCGGCCTGTGGCTGGCGCTGGCGCCCACGGCGAGCCTGATCCTCGATCCGTACATCAAGGCCGCCAACTCGATGCCGCGCGTGATCCTCGCGCCGATCTTCGCGCTGTGGTTCGGCCTGGGCATCTGGAGCAAGGTGGCGCTGGCCGTCACGCTGGTGTTCTTCATCGTGTTCTTCAACGTCTACCAGGGCGTGCGCGAAGTGAGCCCGGTGGTGCTGGCCAACGCGAAGATGCTGGGCGCCAACCAGCGGCAGCTGCTGCGCACGGTGTACCTGCCCAGCGCCACGAGCTGGGTGTTCTCCAGCCTGCACACCTCCGTGGGCCTGGCCTTCGTCGGCGCGGTGGTGGGGGAGTACCTGGGCTCGGCGCGCGGCGTGGGCTATCTGATCCTGCAGGCCGAGGGTACCTTCGACGTGAACACGGTCTTCGCCGGCATCGTGGTGCTCACGGCTTTCGCGCTGGCGCTCGACGGGCTCGTGGGCCTGATCGAGAAGCGGCTCATGAAGTGGCAGCCGCGCAGCGGCGAGACAGAGAAGCTCTGAGCCGCGCGTTCAGCGCGTTCAGTGCCTTCAGTGGGTCTGGCGCGTCTCGGTGTTGACCTGCACCAGCGCGCGTCCCGCGAAGAGGCCGCCGGACATCTCGAGCACCAGCCGTTCCTTGTCGCGGCGGCGCAGGTCGTCGATCACCTCGTCGGCTTCCTCGGGCGTGGCGCCCAGCGCGACCACGCCCTGGCGGCCGAAGGCCATGGCCGATTCGAAGGTCTCGCGGATCTGGTAGTCGACGTCGAGCTTCACGAGCTCCACCGCATGCTCGCGGTCGAAGGCGCGCACCATCAGGTGCGCATGCGGGAACTCGGCCTTCACGTGTTCGGCGATGCGCGTGGCCACGGCGCGGTTGTCGATGCACACCATGATCGCGCGGGCGTTGTGCGCGCCCGCCGCGTGCAGCACGTCGGCGCGTGCGCCGTCGCCGTAGTACACCTTGAAGCCGAAGTCGGCGGCGTCGCGGATCACCTGCGTGTCGTTGTCGATGATCGAGATCGACGCACCGCGCGCCAGCGCGCCCTGGATCGCGATCTGCCCGAAGCGGCCGAAGCCGATGACGAGCACGTTGCCGGCCAGTTCTTCGGCTTTCTCCACGCCCTCCATCGAGGCCTGCGCGGTGGGCGCGAAGCGGCGATGCGCCAGCACCACCAGCGGCGTGAGCGCCATCGACAGCACGACCACCGCCGTCATGTTGGCATTGACCGTCGGGCTGATGACCTTGGCGGCGAGCGCCGACGAGAACAGCACGAACGCGAACTCGCCGCCCTGCGCCATCAGCACGGCGCGGTCGAGCGCGTCGGCAGGCGAGCTCTTGGCGAGCCGCGCCACGCCGTAGATGCACAGCGCCTTGACCACCATCATCGAGATCACGCCCGCGACGATGAGCTGCCAGTTCTGCGCCACCACCGCGAGGTCGAGCGACATGCCCACGCCGATGAAGAACAGCCCGAGCAGCAGCCCGCGGAAGGGTTCGATGTCGGCTTCGAGCTGGTGGCGGAAGGTCGATTCGGAGAGCAGCACGCCGGCCAGGAAAGCGCCCATGGCCATTGACAGGCCGCCGACCTGCATCAGCAGCGCCGCGCCCAGCACCACGAGCAGTGCCGCGGCCGTCATCACCTCGCGCGCCTTGGAGTTGGCGAGCACGCGGAACAGCGGATTGAGCAGCCAGATGCCGGCTGCCACCAGCGCCGCGAGCGCACCCACGGCAATGCCGATGCCGATCCAGCGCGAAGGTGCAATGGCCTGCTGCGCCGCATCCACCGGTGCGATGAAGGCGACGATGGCCAGCAGCGGCACGATCAGCAGGTCTTCGAAGAGCAGCACGGCGACGATCTTCTGGCCGCGCGGCGCGGCGATGTCGCCACGCTCGCCAAGCAGCTGCATCACGATGGCCGTGGAGGTGAGCACGAAGCCCATCGCACACACGAACGAGACGGCGAGCGGGAAACCGAAGGCCATGCCCACGCCGGTCAGCAGGATGCCGCACACCACCACCTGCAGGCTGCCCAGGCCGAAGATGTCGCGCCGCATGCTCCACAGGTGCGACGGGCGCATCTCGAGCCCGATCACGAAGAGGAACATCACGACGCCGAGCTCGGCCGTGTGCAGGATGGTCTGCGGATCGGTGAAGAGGCCGAAGCCGAAGGGCCCGATGGCCAGGCCCGCCGCCAGGTAGCCGAGCACGGAGCCCAGCCCGAGCCGCTTGAACAGCGGCACGGCCACGACGGCGGCCCCCAACAACGTGACGACCTTGATGAGATCGCCCGCGCTTCCTTCGACTGCCATGGCCTGTCCTCCTGATGTCGCTTTTCTTGTCCGGGCCCGGCACCGCCCGCCGGCAGGGCAGGGATCAGCGCTTGCGCTTGGACGGCGTGCCGCCGCGCGGCTGGCGCACCACCGCCTGCTTGGCGCTGCTGCTGCCGCGTGCGGCGGCCTTCACCGGCGCGCCGCCGCGCTTGGACGTGACCACCGCCGCACCCCGGCCGCGCGCGGGCGCTGCACCCGAGCCGACACGCGCCGCGGGCGTGGCGCGCACCGGCAGGTACACGACCACGCTGTAGCCGCGCTTGAAGGCGTGGTTGGGGTTGACGTCGTTCCAGTCGGCCACGGCCGCGGGCTTGAGGTTGTAGCGGCGCGCGATGCTCGCCACGTTGTCCGAGCGGCCGGCCTTGACGGTGGTGCGGCGCGTGATGATCTCGGGCTGGAAGCTCAGGTGGCCGCCGTCGGCCACGACCGCCGCCACGTCTTCCTTCACGCGCGCGCCGCGCGGCACGATCAGCGTGGAGCCGGCCTTGATGAGCATGCGCGGCGGCACGTTGTTGAGCGCGCGCAGGTCCGACTCGCTCATGCCCGAGCGCTGGGCGGCGTCGGCCACCGTCATCGTGGTGGGCACGACCCAGGCGGTCCAGCTGGCGTACTGGCCCTGCGTGTAGGCGTCGAAGTTGCGTTTGAAGACCGCTGCGTTGTCCCAGGGCAGCAGGATCTCGGAGGTGCCGGCCGCGATCAGCACGGGCTTGTGGGCGGCGGGGTTGAGCGCGCGGAAGTCCTCGATGCGCACGTCGGCCAGCTTGGCCGCCAGTTCCACGTCGAGGTCGCGCGTGAGCGGCACGGTCTGGAAGTAGGGGTGGTTGGCGATCAGCGGCAGCTCGGCGTTGAAGGCCTGCGGGTTGGCCACGATGTTCTTCACGGCCTGCAGCTTGGGCACGTAGAGCCGGGTCTCGGCCGGCATGGACAGGTCGCTGTAGGTGGTGGGCAGGCCCAGGCGCTGGTTCTTGGCGATGGCGCGTCCCACGCTGCCTTCGCCCCAGTTGTAGGCGGCGAGCGCGAGCTGCCAGTCGCCGAACATGCCGTAGAGCTTTTGCAGGTAGTCGAGCGCGGCGCGGGTGGAGGCCACCACGTCGCGGCGGTCGTCGCGGAAGATGTTCTGCTTCAGGTCGAAGTCGGTGCCGGTGGCGGGCATGAACTGCCACATGCCGGCGGCGCGCGCGCTGGACACGGCCTGCGGGTTGAAGGCGCTCTCGATGTACGGCAGCAGCGCCAGCTCGGTCGGCATGTTGCGGCGCTCGAGCTCCTCGACGATGTGGAAGATGTACTTGTTCGAGCGCTCGGTCATGCGCTGGATGTAGTCGGGCCGGCTGGCGTACCACTGCTCGCGGTCGCGCACCAGGTCGCTCTCGAGGTTGGGCATCTTGAAACCGCGGCGGATGCGGTCCCACATGTCGGCCGGCGGTGCCAGCGTGACCACGCTCTGCGAACGCGCCTGGCCGCTGGTCAGCGGGCTGAGGTTGGAGTCACGCGGATAGATGGGCGTGGCGCTGCCCGAGGGGCGGGCGCCCGTGCCGCCGGCAGAGGCGCCGGCCTTGGCGTTGGTGGAGGAAGAAGCGCTGTTGTCCGTGCCCGCGCAGCCCGCGAGTACCAGGGAGCCTGCTAGGCAGGTGGCAACGATAAATTTCATCGGAAGTCGTTTTTCCATTGGCGCAGGGCGGCGAACACCTCGGCTTCGGCGGCATCCGCGGAAAGCTCGGCATGGGCCCGCACTGCTCGAAGGACGGTGGCTTCGCGGCTGCGAAGAAAGGGGTTGATCCGGCGTTCGATCGCCAGTTGCGAGGGCAGCGTGGGCTGCCCCTGTGCGCGCAGGCTTTCGCAATGCGCGTTGTAGTGAGTGAGTTCGTCGTTGCCGGGTTCCACGGCGCGGGCGAACTTCAGGTTAGCAAGTGTGTATTCGTGCGCACAGCACACGCGCGTGTCGCCGGGCAGCGCCGCCAGGGCGTCGAGCGAGGCGAGCATCTGCGCGGGCGTGCCCTCGAACAGGCGGCCGCAGCCGCCGGAGAAAAGGGTGTCGCCGCAGAACAGCACGGGGCCCTGCGCGGCCGAGGCCGGCAGGAAGTAGGCGATGTGCCCGGCCGTGTGGCCCGGCACGTCGATGACCTCGAAGCGCAGGCCCAGGGCCTGCGCGATGTCGCCCTGCACCAGCGGTGTGAAAGGCTCGGGGATGCGCTCGCGCGCCGGGCCCCACACCGTCGCGCCCGTGGACGCATGCAGCGCGGCCACGCCGCCCGTGTGATCGGGGTGGTGGTGCGTGACTAGAATCGCGGCCAGCTGCAGCTTGTGGTGCGCCAACGCATCGAACACCGGTTGGGCATCGCCCGGGTCCACCACGATGGCGTGGTGCCCGTCGTGCAGCATCCAGATGTAGTTGTCAGCAAAAGCGGGCAGCGGAACAAGGGTCATGAGCGGTCAAATTATAGGTTTGCAGGATTGGTTCGCGACCCCCCCCGGCCGCTACCTCCTGGCCTGGGAGCAGGCCCAGTTCGACGAGGCGGTGGCCGATGTTTTCGGTTACCACGCCTTGCAGCTCGGGGCCGCCGAGGTCGACGGGCTGCGCGCCAACCGCATGCCGCACCGCTGGCTGGCCCTGACCGACCCGGTGCGGGCCGGCAAGGCGACGCTGGTGACCGATTTCGCCGCCTTGCCGTTCGCGGCCAACAGCCTCGATCTCGTGGTGCTGCCGCACGCCTTGGAACTCAGTCCCGATCCGCACGCCACGCTGCGCGAGGTCGAGCGGGTGCTGGTGCCCGAGGGGCGGGTGGTGATCTGCGGCCTGAACCCGACCAGCCTGTGGGGCCTGCGGCAGCGCCGCGGGCACCTGTACCGCCGGCTGGGCCTGGGCGAGACCTTCCTGCCCGAGGCCGGCGAGTTCATCGGCTATTGGCGCATGCGCGACTGGCTGCGCCTGTTGAGCTTCGAGGTGGAGTCGGGCCGCTTCGGCATCTACCGGCCGGCGGTGCGCAGCGACGCCTGGCTGGAGCGCTCGCGCTGGATGGACGCCGCCGGCGAGCGCTGGTGGCCGATCTTCGGCGCCGCCTACTTCCTGGTGGCGGTGAAGCGCGTGCGCGGCATGCGCCTGCTGAGCGCCGACTGGCGCCGCAGCGGCGCGCGGGCGACGGCGCCGGTGCCCATCGCGGGCAAGGTGCACCGCAGCAAGCAGTGAACGAACGAATCCATGGACGCGGGCGGCATCGCCCGCATGACGCTAGAGAAAAAAGGAACAGTCAGTTTGAACGAAGTCGTGATCTACACCGATGGCGCGTGCAAGGGCAACCCGGGACCGGGCGGCTGGGGCGCGTGGCTCAAGTCGGGGCCCACCGAGAAGGAACTGTTCGGCGGTGAACTCAACACCACCAACAACCGCATGGAACTCACGGCCGTGATCGAAGGGCTCGCCGCGCTCAAGCGGCCCTGCAAGGTGCTGCTGTACCTCGACAGCCAGTACGTGCGCATGGGCATCACCGAGTGGATTCGCGGCTGGAAGGCCAAGGGCTGGCTCACCTCGACCAAGCAGCCCGTGAAGAACGTCGAGCTCTGGCAGCGGCTCGACAAGCTGGTGGCCGAAGGCGGCCACCAGATCGAGTGGCGCTGGGTCAAGGGGCACTCGGGCGACCCGGGCAACGAGCGGGCCGACATGCTGGCCAACAAGGGCGTGGACAAGGCCCTGGGCCGGATCTGATCGTCGGCGGCAGGGCCAGGGGCTAGATCAGCCCTTCGAAGACCATCACGTCGACCTCTTGCCCGGCGTCGACATGGCCCTGCTCGTGAGGCAGCACCACGAGCCCGTTGGCCTCGAGCATCGAACTCAGCACGCCCGAACCCTGGTGCGCCGCCACCCGCACCTCGGGCAACGACCCCGGCACCTGGCGCACGACGCCGCGCTGGTACTCGGTGCGCCCCGGCTTCTTGCGGATGGGCCCGGCGCTGCGCGCGCGCAGCAGCGGGGGCGGGGCGCAGGCTGCGTCGTGGCAGCCCATCAGCCGCAGCAGCGCCGGCCGCACGAAGGCCAGGAACGCGACCATCGCCGCCACCGGATTGCCCGGCAGTCCAAACAGCACGGCCGATGTGGCCGTGGCCTCGCGCGGACGCGGAATCAGCCCCACCGCCAGCGGCCGGCCGGGCCGCATCGCGACCCGCCAGAAGGCCATGTCGCCCAGTTGCTGCATCACGTCGCGCGTGTGGTCGGCCGCGCCTGCGCTCACGCCACCGCTGGTGACGATGGCATCGGCCTCGTGCGCCGCGCGCTGCAGCGTGGCCGCGAGCGTGGCGGGGTCGTCGTGCACCAGGCCGAGGTCGACCACCTCGCAGCCCAGCCGCGTGAGCAGGCCGAACAGCGTGTAGCGGTTGCTGTCGTACACGGCGCCTTCGCGCGGCGTGTCGCCCAGGCAGAGGATTTCGTCGCCGGTCGAGAAGTACGCCACGCGCAGCCGGCGTCGCACGGTCACGCGCGCCAGGCCGAGGCTGGCGACCATGCCGAGCGCGGCCGGCGACAGGCGCTCGCCGCGCCGCAGTGCCGGCTGGCCCTGCATCAGGTCTTCGCCGGCCAGGCGCCGGTTGTCGCCGCGACCCAGCACACGGGCCGGAAAGCAGACCTGGTCGCCGTCGACCTTGCAGAACTCCTGCGGGATCACGGTGTCCAGGCCCGCCGGCATCATCGCGCCGGTCATGATGCGCACCGCGTCGTTCGGCCCGAGCGTGCCGCGCCAGGCCGAGCCGGCCAGCGCCGTGCCCGCCACGCGCAGCGTGAGCGAATGGTCGATGGGCGCATCGGCCGGCAGCAGCGCGCCGTCGAAGGCGTAGCCGTCCATGGCCGAGTTGTCGTGCGGCGGCACGCTCACGGGCGAAACGAGGTCGTCCGCCAGCACGCGACCGAGCGCGTCGCGCAGCGCGACCTCTTCGGCGTCGGCCACGGCCAGCGGCGCGACGAGGCGCGCGAGAAAGGCGGCGACGGTGTCGACGTCGAGGTCGCCCGCGTCGTAGTCCGCGAGGTCGGCGGCGATGGCGGCGATGCGGCTCATGGCTGTTCGAGCGTCTGCAGGTCGGCCAGCGTGTTCGCGTTGAAGAAGGCGTCGGGCGCGTCGCCGGGGCGGTCGAAGGGAACGGTCAGGGCGTTGTGCTGCGCGGTCCAGGCGCCGACCTTGCGGCCGCCTTCCTCGACAAAGCGGCGCAGGCTGTCACGCAGTTCGATGTGCAGCAGGCAGAACACCGGCTGGCGGCGCAGCACCGTGCGGCCGTCGGCCTCGGTTTCGGGCGCGGCGGCCATGGCGATGCGCGCGTGGGCGCCCTCGGCGGCCAGGGCTTCGGCCAGCCGCGCCGCCAGGTCGGGCGGAAAGCGCGGCGTGTCGCAGGGCACGGTGAGCAGCCAGGGCGTGGGGCAGTGCTCGAGTCCGCTCAGCATGCCGGCCAGCGGGCCGGGGTGGTCGGGCACGCTGTCGGCGAACACGGGCACGCCCAGCGCTTCGTAGGCGGCGAAATTCCGGTTGGCATTGATCAGTACGCGGCCGACCTGCGGGTGCAGGCGCCGCACGGCGTGCGCGGCGAGCACTTCGCCCTGGAGCAGCTGCAGGCCCTTGTCGACCCCGCCCATGCGGGTGCCGCGCCCGCCGGCGAGCACGAGGCCCGTGATGTCGGCCGCTGCGATGGCCGGTGCGGTACCCATGGCTGGCGGCCTCATCCGCCGATGTAGCTCATCTCGACGCGCCGGGGCGCCGCCGCGTCGGGGGCGCTGTCGTCGGGGCCGCGCAGCGCGCGCAGCTCGGAATAGCGGTCGGCGCGGCCCTGCCAGATGTGGCCGATGGCGGAGGCGATGTCGCCGTCGCTCGCGCCGTCGCGCAGCATCGGTCGCAGGTCGTGGCCCTGGCTGGCGAACAGGCACAGGTACAGCTTGCCCTCGGTCGACAGGCGCGCGCGGCTGCAGTCGTGGCAGAAGGCCTGGGTCACGCTGCTGATCACGCCGATCTCGCCGCCGCCGTCGGCATAGGCCCAGCGCTGGGCGGTCTCGCCGGGCGTGGTGGCTTCGAGCGGCACGAGCGGAAACTCCGCTGCGATGCGGGCGATGACCTCGGCCGAGGGCAGCACCTCGTCCATGCGCCAGCCGTTGGTGGCGCCGACGTCCATGTACTCGATGAAGCGCAGCACGACCTTGCCGCCGTGGTGCTCGCGGAAGTAGCGCGCCATCGGCAAGATTTCCTGCTCGTTGGTGCCGCGCTTGACCACCATGTTGACCTTGATCGGGCCCAGGCCCGCCGCCAGGGCTGCGTCGATGCCGGCCAGCACGTCGGCCACCGGAAAGTCGACGTCGTTCATGTGGCGGAACACGGCGTCGTCCAGGCTGTCCAGGCTCACGGTCACGCGCTGCAGGCCGGCGGCTTTCAGCGCGGCGGCCTTGCGTTTCAGCAGCGAGCCGTTGGTGGTGAGCGTGAGCTCGAGCGGGTCGCCGCCGGGCGTGCGCAGCTCGGCCAGTTGGGCGATGAGCCCCTCGATGTGCTTGCGCAGCAGCGGCTCGCCGCCAGTCAGGCGGATCTTGTGCACGCCGTGCGAGGCGAACAGGCGCGCCAGGCGCGTGATTTCCTCGAAGCTCAACAGGGCGCTGTGCGGCAGGTACTGGTAGTCCTTGTCGAACACGTCCTTTGGCATGCAGTAGCTGCAGCGGAAGTTGCAGCGGTCGGTCACGCTGATGCGCAGGTCGGTCAGCGGACGGCCCAGCCGGTCGGCCAGCAGGCCGGTGGCGGGCACGGCGATGTCCGGCGCGGCCACGACGGCGTGGGCGGCCTGAGCGATCGGAATGACGGTGCTGCTGCTTTTCTTCATGGGGCGATGCCGATTTTGCGCCATGGCCCGCGACCGCGCGCCATGCGGGCTACTTCAGCACTGCTGCATAGACCATGTTGCGCGCGAGGCTTCGGTAGTGGGTGCGGTACTTGGGCGATTGCAGCATCAGCACGACGAACAGCTCGTTCTTCGGATCGACCCACATGTAGGTGCCGCCCGCGCCGCCCCAGTTGTACTCGCCGCCGCCGGACGGGTAGGGCGCCTCGCCGTCGTTGCGGCGCACCGCGAAGCCCAGGCCGAAGCCGTAGCCCGGGCCCGGCAGGTACAGCGGGCCGGGCACGATGCCGGCGCCGGCGTTCGAATGGTCGGTCGTCATCAGCGCCAGCGTGCGCGGGCCGAGGTAGCGCGTGCCGTCGAGCGTGCCGCCGTTGAGCAGCATCTGCAGGAAGCGCGCGTAGTCGGACGCGGTCGACACCAGCCCGCCGCCGCCCGATTCGAACTTGCGCACGATGCGCGGGTCGTTCAGGTCGGCCCCCACGCCGAAGCTGCGATCGCTCGGCAGCGGCTCGGCGATGCGCGGCTGGCGCGCGGGCTCGGGCACGTAGTAGGTGGTGTCTTTCATGCCCAGCGGGTCGAACAGGCGCGTCTTTTCGAACTGGTACAGCGACTGGCCCGACACCACCTCGACCACGCGGCCCAGGATGTCGGTCGAGTAGCTGTAGTCCCAGGTCGTGCCGGGCTGGTAGGCCAGCGGCAGCTTGGCCAGGCGCTGCGAGAACTCGGCGCTGGTCGGATCGCCTTCCGCGAGGTTGGCGGTGTTGTAGGCCTGTTTCACCAGCCCCGGGCCGAAGAAACCGTAGGTCAGGCCCGAGGTGTGGCGCATCAGGTCCTGCACGGTGATCGGGCGGCGCGCGGGCACGGTCTCGAGCACCGGCTTGCCGTCGGCGCCGGGCTTCTCGATGCCCACCGTCATGCGGGCGTACTCGGGCAGGTACATCGCGACCGGGTCGTCCAGCTTCATGCGACCGTCTTCCACCAGCATCATCGCGGCGACCGTGGTGATGGGCTTGCTCATCGAGTAGATGCGGAAGATGCCGTCACGCGGCATCGGCGTGCCGGCTGCCGCGTCGAGCTTGCCGACGGGTTCGAACCACGCGACCTTGCCCTGGCGCGCGACCAGCAGCACCGCGCCGGGGATCTTGCCGGCGGCCACGTCGGCCTTGAGCACGTCGGTGAGCTTCTGCAGGCGTTCGCTCGAGAGGCCCACCGACTCGGGCCGGGCGGTGGGCAGCGACTGGGCGGTGGCGAGCAGCGGCAGGGCGAGGCTCAGGCCGAGCAAGGCCGTGCGCACCAGGGCGCGGCGCTTCAGGAAGGTCATGCGTGTTGTCTCCGTCGGTGGTGGATGGATGGAACCGGCAGGACGGTCTTGACGCCGTCCGTTCGAACCGGTCGCGGGGCAGTGTATCGGTGGATGGGCCGCAGGGCGGCACGCGACGAGCTGGCTGATTGGCGGCATCTATGGTGCCGATATCTTGACGCAGACAATGAGAATTACTATCATTTGAACGCCTGAGTACGCAGCACAAGCACCACGCAAAGGGCTCTCTTCCAACAAGGAGCTTCCGAACCGTGCCGTACACCCTGCCAGCCTTGCCCTATGCCTTCGACGCGCTCGAACCCCACATCGACGCGCAGACGATGGAAATCCACCACGGCAAGCACCACCAGACCTACGTGAACAACCTGAATGCGGCGTTGAAAGACACGCCGCTTGCGGACACGCCGGTCGAAGCCCTCATCGCCGGTGTCGAGGAACTGCCCGAGGCGCTGCGCGCACCCGTGCGCAACAACGGCGGCGGCCACGCCAACCACAGCCTGTTCTGGACCGTGATGGCCCCCGTGGACCAGGGCGGTGGCGGGGCGCCGTCGGGCGCGCTCGCAAAGGCCATCGACGCCGACCTGGGCGGCTTCGACGCCTTCAAGGACGCCTTCACCAAGGCCGCGCTCACGCGCTTCGGCAGCGGCTGGGCCTGGCTGGTCGTCGGTGCCGACGGCAAGCTCGCCGTGGAAAGCAGCGGCAACCAGGACAGCCCGCTGATGCGTGGCATCGGCTCGGGCAAGACCCCGATCCTGGGCCTGGACGTGTGGGAGCACGCCTACTACCTGAGGTACCAGAACCGCCGCCCCGAGTACATCGCGGCCTTCTACAACGTGGTGAACTGGGCCGAGGTGGCCCGCCGCCATGCCGCCGCGACCGGCGGCCGATGAGCCGAAGAGGAGCCCGCCCATGAACGACACGCCGCAGGGCACGGTGGCCACAGCGCCGCCGCCCAGGTCGCCGCGCCCGTTGCGCGAATGGATCGGCTTTGCCATCGTCGCGGCCGGCGCGCTGGCGCTGGCGTCGCAGTTCTGGTCCTTCGTGCGCGCCGACCCGCTGGTGTGGAACGCGCTGCGCGGCGGTTCGGTGGCGGCACTGGCGACCGCGCTGGGCACGCTGCCGGTGCTGTTCTCGCAGAAGCTGCCCGACAAGCTGCAGGACACGCTGTTCGGCTTCGGCGCCGGCGTGATGCTCGCGGCCTGCGCCTTCTCGCTGATCATTCCCGGGCTGGACGCCGCCAAGTCGATCGGCGTCTTCGGCGGCGGCGACTGGGCGGCCGGCGGCGTGATCGGCACGGCCATCCTGCTGGGCGGCCTGGTGCTCATGACCATGGACCGCGTGCTGCCGCACGAGCATTTCATCAAGGGCCGCGAAGGGCAGAGCGGGCGGCAGCTGCGCCGCACCTGGCTCTTCGTGTTCGCGATCGCGCTGCACAACGTGCCCGAGGGCCTGGCCATCGGCGTCGGCTACTCGGCCAACAACGGCGTGCGCGCCGATGCGCTCGCCACCGGCATCGCGATCCAGGACGTGCCCGAGGGGCTGGTGGTGGCCGTGGCGCTGCTGGCCGCCGGCTACAGCCGCTTGTTCGCGGTGCTGATCGGCATGGCCTCGGGGCTGGTCGAGCCGCTCGGTGCCGTGCTCGGCGCGGCGGTGGTGGGGCATTCGGCGATGCTGCTGCCCTGGGGGCTGGGCTTCGCGGCAGGCGCGATGCTGTTCGTCATCAGCCACGAGATCATTCCCGAATCGCACCGCAAGGGGCACGAGGCCTATGCGACCAGCGGGCTGATGATCGGCTTCGTGCTGATGATGCTGCTGGACACCGCGCTGGGCTGACGCCCGGGCGCGGCGTCGTCAGCCTCAGCCGTGCTTGACTGCGACGGTCTTCAGCGTCGTGAAGCCGTACAGCGCCTCGAAGCCCTTCTCGCGCCCGTAGCCCGACGACTTCACGCCGCCGAACGGCAGCTCGACGCCGCCGCCCGCGCCGTAGTTGTTGATGAACACCTGGCCGCTCTTCACGCGCCGGGCCATGCGGAACTGGCGCGCGCCGTCGGCCGTCCAGACGCCGGCCACGAGGCCGAACTGGGTGGCGTTGGCGAGGGCCACGGCTTCGTCCTCGTCGGCGAACTGCATCGCGGCGAGCACGGGGCCGAACACTTCTTCCTGCGCCAGGCGGTGGCTCACGGGCACGTCGCGCAGCAGGGTCGGCGCCTGGTAGAAGCCGGTCTCGGGCGCTTCCTCGACCACCACGCCCTGCGCCACCATCGGGATGCCGGCGTGCTGCGCATCGCTCAAAAAGTCCCACACGCGCTGCTGCTGCGTCTGGCGGATCAGCGGACCGACGTCGAGGTCCATCGCCGCGGGGCCCACGCGCAGGGCTTCGAAGGCGTGGCCCAGGCGCTCGAGCAGGGGCTCGTAGATGTCGCGCTGGATCAGCACGCGCGAGCCCGCCGAGCAGGTCTGGCCGGCGTTCTGCACGATGGCGTTGATCACCACGGGAATCACCGCGTCCAGGTCGGCGTCGGCGAACACGATCTGCGGGCTCTTGCCGCCGAGTTCGAGCGTGACCGGGCAGTGCCGCTCGGCCGCCACCTGCTGGATCAGCGTGCCGATCTTCGGGCTGCCCGTGAAGCTGATGTGGTCGATGCCTTCGTGGCGCGCGAGCGCGTCGCCCACCTCATGGCCGTAGCCCGTCACGATGTTGAGCGCGCCGGCCGGAAAGCCCACCTCGGCCGCCAGCTGCGCCACGCGGATCAGCGACAGGCAGGCGTCTTCGGCGGGCTTCACCACGCACACGTTGCCGGCCGCCAGGGCGCCGCCCACGCTGCGCCCGAAGATCTGCATCGGGTAGTTCCACGGAATGATGTGGCCCGTGACGCCGTGCGGCTCGCGCCAGGTGAAGACGCTGTAGCCGTCCTGGTAGGGAATGGTCTCGCCGTGCAGCTTGTCGCAGGCGCCGGCATAGAACTCGAAGTAGCGCACCAGCGCCACCGCGTCGGCGCGGGCCTGCTTCACGGGCTTGCCGCAGTCGCGCTGCTCGATGAGCGCGAGCTCGTCGACGTGCTCTGCGATCTTCTGCGAGAGCTTGAAGAGCAGGCGGCCGCGGTCGGCGGCGCTGACCTTGTGCCACACGCCCTCGAAGCAGTCGCGCGCGGCGCGCACGGCGGCGTCGATGTCGGCGGCGTTGCTGCGCTGGATTTCGTCGAAAGGCTGGCCGTCCGACGGGTCGATGACGGGGAGGGTGCGGCCGGAGGCGGAGGGAACGTCCGCGTTGGCGATGTAGTTGAGCTGCATGGGGCGAGATTTTGCGCGAAGCCCGCCCCGCGCGTGGCGCCCCGGCCGGCCCGCCTTACTTCGCCGCGGTGGCTTTGGGCAGCGCGCGCACGGCGTTCAGCATGCGCTCGACGTGCTTGTCGGGGTTGAGGTTCTGGTAGTAGTAGGCGACCTTGCCGTCGGTCGCGATCACGTACGACAGGCGGTTGGCGAAGTCGGGCCGGGTCTGCATCAGCGCGTCGAAGCCCTGGATCACGGTCTTGCCCTGGTCGGAGGCCACCGGAAAGCGGCTCTGGCACGACTTGACCGAGAACTTGGAGAGCGTGTCGATGTCGTCGGCCGACACGCCGATCACCGAGGCGCCGAGTGCGGCGAACTGGTCGACCGCCTCGGCGAAGGCGTGGGCCTCGATGGAACAGTCGTTGGAGTCGGCCGCCGGAAAGAAGTACAGCACCACCGGCCCCTTGGCCAGCGCCTCGGCCAGCGAGTAGCGGAAGGTCTTGCCGCCGAGCGCGGCCGTGGCCGTGAACTTGGGCACCGGGTCGCCGATGTCGAGTGCGGCGTGGGCACTGGGTACCCCGGCGGCGAGGGCCGCGGCCCACAAAGCGGTGCGCAAAAGGAGCGATCGAGCCATGATGTAACTCCGAAGCGAAGTGAATCGAATTCTAGGACGACGCTTCGCCAAATGGGCCCCGTTGAAACCGCCGCGGGAGGACCGGCGTACATCAGGGCAGTGGCATCCACAACGACAAGAGGAACCCGACCATGAACGCCTGGGCCCGATCTCTTCTGCGCACGGCGCTGGCCGGCGTGCTGCTGGCATTGCTCGGCGCGTGCGGCTCGCTGCCGCCGGCGCGCGAACGCCCGGCCGAACACGCGGCCGCTGCCGACCCGGGTACCGCGCTCGCGAAGATCGTCGCGGCCTCCACGCCGCCCGGCGAACATTCGGGCTTCCGGCTGATGCCGTTGGGCGTGTACTCGCTCGACGCGCGCCTGCAGCTCGCGCAGCGCGCCGAGCGCTCGCTGGTGGTGCAGTACTACCAGCTCGAGAACGACGCCACCGGCCGGCTGCTGCTGCGCACGCTGCGCGAGGCGGCGGCGCGCGGCGTGAAGGTGCGGGTGCTGGTGGACGACCTGTACACGGTGAAGAGCCAGCAGCTGTTGCTGGCGCTGTCCGAGACGCCCAATGTGTCGGTGCGCCTGTTCAACCCGTTCTGCTGTGCGCGCGACGGGTTCCTGTCGCGCTTCGTGGTGTCGATCTTCGACATCCACCGCCTCAACCACCGCATGCACAACAAGCTCTTCATTGCCGACGGCGCGATGGCGGTGGTGGGTGGGCGCAACATCGCCGACGAGTATTTCGTGCTGAGCGAGGCGCAGAACTTCATCGACATGGACGCGTTGGTGGTCGGCAAGGTGGTGCCGCAGCTCGAGAGCATCTTCGACGCCTACTGGAACAGCGACCAGATCTGGCCCATTGCCGAGATCGTGCGCAAAGAGGCCGGCGCCGCCACCTTCGATGCCGAGATCGGCATGTCGGGCCCGCCGCCGAAGGTCGTGCTGCCGCCCTCGGACATCCTCGGCTACGGCCCCATCGCCGAAGAACTCGACGGCGGCCGCATGGGCCTGCTGTGGGGCGAGGCCCGCGCCATCGCCGACCCGCCCTCCAAGCCCACGACGCTGACGGCCGAAGATGCCATTGCCACCAGCGTGACGATGAAGGTCTGGGCGCTGCTGCTCGACGCCAAGACCGAGGTCGACCTGACCTCGCCCTACCTCGTGCCGGGCGAGCGCGGCATGGCCGCGTTCGAGGACCTGGCCAAGCGCAAGGTCAAGCTCACGCTGCTGACCAATTCGCTGGCGGCCAACGATGAGCCGCTGGTGCACACCGGCTACGCGCGATACCGCGAGCGCCTGCTGAAAGGCGGCGCCGACCTGTACGAGCTGAGCCCGCAGCGCACCACTGCCAGCATGCGCTTCGGCAGCTTCGGCAACTCGCTGGGCCGGCTGCACGCCAAGACCGCCGCCATCGACAAGACGCGCATCTTCATCGGCTCGATGAACCTCGACCCTCGTTCGGCCAGCCAGAACACCGAGATGGGCGTGGTGGTCGACAACCCGCAACTGGCGCGCGAGATGCTGCGCATCATCCACGTGAGCAAGCTGCAGAACTCGTACCGGCTGCGGCTGTCGAAGGAGGGCGGTACGCTCGAATGGCTCACGAACGACGGCGAGAAAGAGGTGATCCTCACTTCGGAACCCGAGTCGGGTTTCTTCCAGCGCCTGTACAACACCCTGATCTCCCCGCTGGTGCCCGAGATGCTGTTGTAGCCTCGGGGGATGGCGCAGACCTTCACTTCTCTTTCGGCCCCGCAGGTCATGCTGTGGGGCCTGCTGTTCTTCGGCGGCATCTACCTGGGTTTCGGCGCGCTCACCTGGCTGCTCACGAAGCGCGTGCTGCCGGCGCTGGGCATCGGGCGCGCGCTCGACCCGCGGCCGTTGCAGCCCGGCCAGCTGCGGCGCGAGCTCACGCAGTCGGGCATCTCGGTGCTGATCTTCGGGCTGGGCATGGTGTTTCCATGGGGGCTGCTGCAGCTGGGCTGGGCGCGGCTCGAGCCCGACGCGGGCTGGCGCCGCATCGGCATCGAGATCCTCGTGCTCGCGGTGTGGAACGACGTGCATTTCTGGCTCAACCACCGGCTGCTGCACACGCGCTGGCTGCGCCGCTTCCACGGGCCGCACCACCGCTCGTTCGTGACCACGCCGTGGGCCACCTACAGCTTTCACCCGATCGAGGCGCTGATGCTCGGCAACGTGATCCTGCTGCCGATGGTGCTGCACGACTTCAGCTTCTGGTCGCTGGCGTCGGTGCCGGTGTTCAGCCTGTTCTTCAACTGCGTCGGGCATTCGAACTACGACTTCGTGCCCGGCGTGTCGTACAGCCACTGGTTCGCCGCGAGCCGCCGGCATCACCTGCACCATGCTGTGCACAACGGCAACTACGGCTTCCAGTTCACCTTCATGGACCGGCTGTTCCGCACGCGCATCGCGGCCGACGCGGCCGAGCCGCTGTTCCAGGCGTTTCGAAAGAAGCATGGCGCCACGACGGCCTGACGCGCGCCATCGGCTGCCGCGGCTGCGCCACTGGCGCGACTGGCAAAGCCTCGCGTACCTCGTCGCCTTGCCCGCGCTGGCGGCGTGGCAGTGGGTGCACGGCTTTCACGTGGTGCCGTATGCGCTGATGCTGTTCCTCACGCTCGGCATCGGCGTGATCCACCACAACCACGTGCACCTGCGCATGTGGCGCGGGCGGCGCATGAACCGGTTGACCGACTTCTGGATCACGCTGCTGCAGGGCCACCCGACCTTCGTCTTCTGGCCCGCGCATGTGGCCAACCACCATCGCCATCGTCATGGACCGAAGGACGTGGCGCGCACCTACCGCTTCGGCGGCGACACCAACCATCTGTGGGGCTACCTGCTGCATCCGTTTCAGGCCGTGTGGGTGCTGATGCCGTTGTTCTTCGGCTGGCTCGCGCGGCTGCACCGTCATCACCGCGGCGCGTGGCGCTACTGCATGGCGCAGTACGCGCTGTGGCTGGCCAGCTGGAGCGTGCTGCTGGCGATCGACTGGCGCAAGGCATTGCTCTTCGTGATCGTGCCGCAGCTGCACGGCCTGCACTGGCTGCTGGCCACCAACTACCTGCAGCACGCGCATGCCGACGGCCGCAAGACGCCGCGCAAGGACGCATCCGGCGATACCCGTGGTAGCCAGCTGAACTACGCGCGCAATTTCGAGGGGCTGGTGAACCCCTTGCTGTTCAACATCGGCCTGCACACCGCACACCACGAGAACCCGCATGCCCATTGGTCCGAGCTCACGCACCTGCATCACACGCGCTACCGCGCGCAGGTCGCACCCGCGCTCAACGAGGGCGGGCTGGTGCCGTACATGGTGCGCGTCTTCGTGCTGGGGACCGTGTGGCCGCGTTTTCGCAGCCGCTCGCTGATGCCTCCCGATTCACCCATCTCCTGAACCCATGCCCGTTTCATTCCAACGCGTGTACCTCGAAAGTGCCGGCTACTTCATGCCCGGCGAGCCTGTTCCCAACGACCGCATGGACGCGTACATCGCGCCGCTCAACCGCATGTCGGAGCGCATCAAGCGCCGCATCCTGGCCGAGAACGGCATCCTCACGCGGCACTACGCGATCGACGAAGAGGGCGTGACGCGCCACACCAACGCGCAGCTGGCGGCCGGTGCGATCCGCGACTGCCTGCAGCGTGGCGGCGCGGAGCTGTCGCGCGTGTCGCTGCTGGCCAGCGGCTCCTCGGGCGGCGACACGCTGATGCCCGGCTTCGCCAACATGATCCAGGGCGAGCTGGCGGCGCAGCCGATGGAAACGCATTCGGTGCACGGCATCTGCGCGGCCGGCGTGTCGGCGATCCAGACGGCCGCGCAGGGCATCGAACTGGGTGCGCACCGTTCGGCGCTGGCGGTGGCCAGCGAAATGCCGTCGCGCCTGTTCAAGCGCTCGCGCTTTGCCGCGCGCGGCTACGAGACCGATTTCGACTCGCACTTCCTGCGCTGGATGCTGTCCGATGGCGCGGGCGCGCTGCTGCTGTCCGACGGCACGCCCGCGCTGGCCGGCAAGCCGGGGCTGCGCCTGAAGCTGAAGTGGGTGCACCAGCGCGCGTTCTCGGGCGACTACCCGGTGTGCATGCAGCTGGGCCTCACCGAAGACCGCGCGCGCGGGCATCTCGATTTCGGCTCGTGGGCCGAGGCCGAGGCAGCCGGCGCGTTGTCGCTGCGCCAGGACATCCGGCTCTTGCCGCACCTGTTCGACATCGGCATCCACGAATACGCGGGCCTGGTGCGCGACGGCTGGGTCGATCCGAAGCGGGTCGACCATTTCCTGTGCCACTACTCGTCGGAAAAATTCATCCCGGTGGTCGAAGACCTGATGGCCAAGGCCGACCTGGCGATTCCGCGCGAGCGCTGGTGGAGCAACCTGGCCTGGCGCGGCAACACGGGCGCGGCATCGATCCTCGTGATGCTCGCCGAGTTCCTGCACACCAAGGCGCTGAAGCCGGGCGAGCAGATCTTCTGCTATGTGCCGGAGTCGGGGCGCTTCATGGCAGCGTACATGCTGCTCGAGGTCGAGGCCGTCGATGCGGCGCCCGTCGTGATCGCGCCCCGCGCGGCGGCGGCAGTGGCGCCCGACGACGACCTCGTCATTGCGCCCCCGCACGACCCGGCCGCAGCGCCCGAAGGCCTGGGCGCCTTGCTGACCGAGCTGGCCGCCATCTGGCACGACTACCGCTCGCGCGTGTGGCGCACGCCGCTGATCCGCCAGATCCGCGAGCGCCGCTTTGCCGTGCCCGACTACCTGAACTGGATGGAACAGTGGGTGCCGCAGGTGCGCGAAGGCAGCCTGTGGATGCGCGAAGGCGCCGCTTCGCTGAGCGAGCCGTACCGCATGCTGTCGTCGCTGATCGACGTGCACGCGGGCGAGGAGCAGAACGACTTCAACATCCTCTTCAGCGACTATCGCAAGGCCGGCGGCACGGTCGAATCGATCGACGAGCTGCGCCGCAACCCCGGCGGCGAGGCACTCAACGCCTACCTGCACGGCCTGGCCGCCACGCGCGACCCGATTGGCCTTTTGGGCGCGATCTACATCATCGAAGGCACGGGCCAGCGCATCGTGCCGGCGCTGCTGCCGCTGCTCAAGGCCAGCCTGAAGCTGCCGCCCGATGCGTTCCGTTTCCTCGAGTACCACGGCCACAACGACGAGCACCACCTGAACCGCTGGCTCGCCGCGGTCGAGATGGTGATGGCCGTGGAAGGGCAGGCCCGCGCCGCCCGACAGATTGCCGACACCGCACGCCATACGGCGGCGCTGTACCTGATGCAGTTCCAGCACATCACCGAACGAATGCCCCATGAGCCGCCGGGCCGCCCCAAGGCGAATACCGCAGCCGAAGGCGGAGGTTTCTAGTGAGCCGAACGCCTGAATTCCTGACGCAAGCCCACGACGAGCGCGACCCCAGCCCCTGGCTGGCGCTTTACCTCGACCAGAGCACGCCGCTGCCCGACGACGTGAAGGCTGCGTGGCTGGCCGATTCGAGCTCGGCCTCGCGCCAGTACCTGCTGCCGTTCCTGCGGCCGATTGCGCGGCTGACGATCATCCTGATCCAGATCGTGAAGGTGTTCGTGCCGCGCAACTGGTCGCACTCGATGCTGCTGCACCGCTTCCTGGCGTGGGGGCTCAAGCGCTTCGTGTCGCCCGAGGCCAACTGGCTGATCCTGAGGCACTTTCACCTGGGCTCGCAGGTGCTGGCCTTCATCGGGCGCAACTCGCCCGCGCCCGTGGGTACCTCGCCGCTGGAGCCGGCCGACATCGACGCGCTGAAGGACGAGATGTTCCTGAAGCACGACCTGAACCTGTTCAACTTCGTGATCCGGCTGAACACGGCGCTGCGCGACAAGGGGTTGGCGCTGTGCAAGGCCGAGCAGGTCGATTTCTCGATGATCCAGCCGCCGGCGTTGCGGCTGGAAGACATGCCGCAGGGCAAGCTCAATTTTCTCGACCTGCAAAGCGCCATCGAGCTGTTCACGCCGCTGTACCAGCTGATGCTGACCGACAACGATTTCTGGCGCGCCGCCAACTCCTTGCAACTGGACGAAACCATCGGCATCTACGCGGCGACGATCCTGAACGCGCCCGAGCACCTGATCCTGGTCAACAACAAGCATCCGCTGGTGCCGCTGTCGACCTTGCGGGCCGGGCACCGGCTGGTGATCCACGGCCTGTCGACCGAAATGCTTCACAGCCTGCTCCAGCGCATGCGCGCGGCGCAGGAAGCCATGTCGGCAGAGACACTTCCGCGCGACCCGCCCCTTGCATAGGGGTATGCTGTCCCCACATGCAAACCATGAACACGACCCGAAATCCGTCTCCCAAGACCGATCTGGCAGTGACCCACGTGCTGGCTCAACTGCTGGAGAGGCTTGAGCACAGCGCCGTGCCGGTTGGCGCCGAGCAGTACCGCTCGGTGGTCGAGCACTTGGTGCATGAATTCGAAGACGTCGAGCCCGGTGCCGAACTGGGCCAGTTGCTCGATGCCTATCCGGCCGCCTCCGAGGTCTACGAAAATATGAATTACCAGCACGCCGGCCTTTGCCGCTCGGCGCTGGACGTTTCCCTGGCCGCCGAAGGCGCAGCCAGGGAAGCCATTGCCCGCGCCATGCGCGGTGACGAATCGAACAAGGACAAGATGCATGGCCAAGGGTGAAGTGAAAACGGCAGTGGTGGCGGACGGGCTGCGCTACAAATCGAAGGCGCCGGGCTCTCCGTTCCGCGCCTCGGCGTCGTTCAGCGGGGCCACGATGTCCTGCTTCATGTGCGGCAAGCACCGCGTGCGTTCGCAGCTGCGCACGCGTCAGGTGCTGGGCAAGTCGCAGACCGTCTGCGCGCCTTCGTGCAAGGCGCTCGACGAGGCCCTCGAGGCCGAAGCATCGTCGAGCTGAGCGCCTAGCACGGCGCCGCGTCGCGTTGGCGACATGGCCTCATCGGCATGTCGTCGATTGCCTTCCATCCCGGTCGCAATCGATATACAGTTGGACACAAATGATGCAAGTAATTGCATTTAATCTAAAGTTCTAATTTGTAGCCGATGACCACTCAAATCCAGCAAGAAGGCGATCGGTGCCCCGCAGCGGGCGTGGATTTTTCTCTGCGTGGAGGGCCTGAGCTGTGAACAAGCCACGTCACGTCGTCATGCAGGTCGTCAAGCGCTCGTCCGGCAGCGCCACGCACCATGTCGAATTCCTCATGGACGACAACTTCGCCGAGCGCCTGCGCCAATTGCGCTCGCTGGTGCCGCCGCTGGGTGCCCTCAACAAGCAACGCGACCTCGTGATCGACAAGGTCCGCGTGCGCCTGCCCAACGCCATCTGGCGCTCGGGCAACGAGATCGCCATCGACGGCGGGGTGGACGGCTCCTGCATCGTGATCGCGGCCGAGGGCTCGTTCAACTGCGGTGGCAAGGACCGCCGCACGCGCGAAAAGCTGGTGACCTACAACTTCTCGATCGCACGCCTGATCGAGCTGCACGGCGAACGCCCCGAAGGCGAAACGCTCTACATCCGCGACGGCGTGTTCGCCAATGACGAGCCCGCCGAATCGCCGGCCGGCCGCTGGGTCGCTTCCATGCACGAACTCGAAGTGGTGATGCGCGTGCCCGATGCGCCGTCCGATTTCGACACGCTGCACGACCTCACGCTGCGCGCCGACGGGCAGCCGACGCAGGCGGGCGCGCTGAGCCCGCACCGCGCCAGCATCTACTGACGAACTCAGGCCGACGTTGCCGCAGGCGCGCCCACGGGCGTGAACTGCGCGCCGTTGTCGGCCAGCCAGCGTGCCGAGAGGCTGCTGTCCTGCTGGTCGGGGTGGAAGTCGCTGCGCAGGTACTGGCGCCAGCCCGCGAGATTGCCCCGCAGCAGGCCGCCGCGGCCCAGCAGGATGCGCGCGGCGCTCTTCCAGGTGGCCCACTTCCACAATTGTTTTTCATGCCGCAGGTTGTCGACCGTCTGGCGCATCAGGTCGCCGAGGAACATCACCGTCACGCGGCGGAACCAGCGCGTGCGCCATTCGTCCGAGCCGCCCGTGGCCTTGTAGATGTCGAAGGCCACGCTCTTGTGCTCCAGCTCTTCCGCGCTGTGCCACAGCCACATCGTGCGCAGCCGGGGCTCGGCGCCGTCCAGGATCTCGGGGCGGGCCAGCAGCCACTCGGCGAACATCGCCGTGAAGTGCTCGGTGGCCGCCGTCACGGCCAGCGCGTGGCGCGGATCGGCGCCGTCCATCAGTTCCATGCGTTGGCTGGCGCGCGCAGTCCAGCGGTCGACCAGGCCCTGCTGCTCCAGGTGCGCGTTGAACAGCGAATGGATGCGCCGGTGCGTCGCCTCCTGGCCGATGAAGCCGCGCACGTCGGCGCGGTAGCGCTCCTGCACCTCGGTCGGCAGCGTGGCCATGGCGTCGCGCACGGCGTCGATGAAGAACTGCTCGCCGAAGGGGAAACTCATCGACAAGGCGTTGAAGAAAGCCGTCGAAAAGGCATCGCCGCCGCACCAGTCGCGCGAGAAGGGCGATTGCAGGTCGATCAGCAGGCGGCGGACAACGAGTTCGGTCATGGGGGGCAATTCCTGAGTTCGTGGGTAAAAGTTGGTACAACTCCGTACCGCGTGCCGCCATGGTGCAATTGTGAATTGGTACTGTCAAGTACCAAGGCGTAGGAAAATGAATCGCACATGACTGCCACCATCGACAAAACCGCCACGCCCGATGCCGCCGAAGGCGCGGCCAGCGAGCACTACGCGCGGCTGCTCCAGGGCATGGCGCATGCCGTGGCGGCCAAGGGCTACGCCGACACCACCATCGCCGACATCGTGCGCGAGGCCGCCGTGTCGCGGCGCACGTTCTACGAGCACTTCAGCACCAAGACCGAGTGTCTGATCGCGCTGTATGAAACGGCCAGCCGGCTCGGCCTGCAGGCCGTGAGCGAGGCCTTCGACCCGGCCCAGCCGTGGCACACGCAGGTGGAGCAGGCGATGACCGCCTACATGGACTACCTCGCGCAGGACCCGGTGCTGCTGCGCACACTGTTCGTCGAGATCCTCGGGTTGGGCCTGCCGGGCCTGGCGGCGCGGCGCCGCGTGAACGGCGAGATCGCCAACTTCATCCAGGTGGCGATCAACAGCAGCGATTCAGGCGAGGTGCCCGCGGCGCACATGAGCAGTCAGATGGCGATGACGGTGGTGGGCGGCATCAACGAACTGGTGCTGCAGGCCATCGAGCAGGACCGCGTGGGCGACCTGCGCGAGCTGGTGGCGCCCGCCACGCGGCTGGTGCGCGCCGTGGCGGCGGACAGCCGACGCTAGTCACGCTCGTTCTGGCACGGCGTGGCCGCAGCCCACAACACGAGCAGCCCCGCGACCACCATCGCCGCCAGCGCCCCGAGGTACGGCAGCACGTCGTGCAGCGGCGCCCCCATCTGGTTGAGCCGCAGCGAGGCCTGGATGCCCGCCGTGCTGGGGAACAGCCAGCGCAGCGCCTGCAGCGGCGCGGGCAGGGCCTCGACAGGCCACGAGAAGCCCGAGAGAAAGGCCATCGGCAGCGCAGTGAAGAGCAGCACCTGCAGCGCACGTTCGCGGTCGCGGAACCAGCAGCCCAGCAGCAGGCCGAGCACGCAGATCGCGGGCACGTAGAACAGCAGCAGCACCAGCGCGCCGAATGGATTGCCGCCACGCGGATAGTCCTGCAGGAAGAAGACCCAGCCGAAATAGAACAGGCCGCTCAGCACGCCGAAGCCCGACAGCGCACCGAGCCGCCCCAGCCACGCGCCCATGCCCGCGCGCAGCCGGCCGGCCTCGGCCCAGGTGCCGGCCAGCATCGCGGCGCCCATCAGCAGCGTCTGCTGCAGGATCAGCAGCGCCACCGCCGGCACCACGTAGCTGCCGTAGCCCTCGGTCGGGTTGAACAGCGCCACCAGCTGCGTGTTGAGCGGGCTGCGGCTGCGCGCAGCCTGCACCGCGCTTTGGCCGCCGGCCTGCAGCTTGCGGATCTCCACACCGGCCGACACCGTGCCCACCGCCTCCGAAAAGCCGTACAGCACCGCCTTGTTCAGCAGCGCGTAGGCGCCGTTGCCCTCGATGCTCACCACCGCCGGCGTACCGCGCAGCACGTTGCGCTTGAGGTCCTTTGGCAGCAGCGCATAGCCTTCGATCTCGCCGCGCCACAGCGCCTGCTGCGCCTCGTGCACGTCGGACGTGACCATGCGCACATCCAGCCGCGGGCTGGCCATGGCGAAGCGCGCGATCTGCCGCGACAGCCCGCTGTGGTCCTGGTCGACCACCGCCACCGGCACTCGCGTGACGGCCTGCGTGCCGTAGGGCCACGGGTAGAAGAAGCCGTAGATGATGGGCGCGAGCAGCATGATCAGCAGCACGCCCTTGTCGCGCAGCACGCCGAGGGCGGTGTCGCGCCAGGCGTCGGCGAAGCCCTGGATGCGCGTGCTCATCAGCGGCCTCCCCACGTCTCGGGCGCACCGGCCGCACGCACCAGCAGCGTGGCCGACACGGCCAGCAGCACCGCGGTGCCCACCACCATCCACAGCGGCGTGGCGGCCGAGTAGGCCAGGGGCGCACCCATCTGCAGCTGCTCCATCTGCACGCGGATGTAATGCGTGTAGGGCAGCAGTCCGGCCCACAGCTGTGCGAGCACCGGCATGGCGACCAGCGGAAAGCCCACGCCGCCGAACGCGAAGGCCGGCGCGGTGATGAAGCCGGTGGCCGACAGCGCGGTGCGCAGCGAGCGCGTGAGGCTGGCCACGAAGGCGCCGAGCGCGATCGACAGCGCCAGGAACACCATCAGCGCGAACAGCGTCCATCCCACCGAGCCGACCGGGTGCCAGCCGCGGCCCGCCGTGATCCACAGCATGGCGGCCAGGCCCACCGCCGACAGGCTCGCGAACGGCAGCGCCAGCTTGCCCGCCAGCGCGGCCAGCGCTTCGGGCCAGCGCGGCGCCGCGCCGAGCCAGCCGCCCAGGCTGCGGTCGCGCAGCTCGCGGCCCACGGCCCAGGCGCCGGCCGTCATCGCGAGGATGTGCAGCAGCGCCGGAATGAGCGCGGCACCGAGAAACTGCTCGTAGTCGGTCGAGGTGTTGAACAGCGCCACCATGCTGGCCTTGACCGGGTCCATGCTCACGCGCGCGGCCTTCATCGACTCGCCGCGCTTGTTGCGCACCGCGAGCTCGACGCCGGCCGACACCGTGGCGACGGCGGTGCGCACGTCGCGCTGGATCAGGCTCGAATGCGTACCCAGCTGCGCGTTGTGCAGCAGCACGACCTGCCCGACGCGGCCCTGCTTGACGTCGCGGCTCAGCTCGCGCGGCAACTGCACCGCCGCATCGACGGCGCCGCTGGTGAGCGCGCGCTGCATCTCGCCTTCGTCGGCGTACCGCTGCGCCACGCGCAGGCCCGGCGTGGCGTCCAGGAAGCGCACCAGCTGGCGCGAGAGGGCGGAGTGGTCCTGGTCGAGCACGCCGATCGGCAGGCGCTCGGGCAGGCCGGCCGAGAAGATCCACCAGATCAGGAACACCGCGAGCAGCGGCACCCACGAGATCATGGCCAGGTCCCACGGACGCGTGCGCAGCAGCGCGAATTCGCGCCGGGCGCTGGCGGTGGAAAAGCCGCGCAGGCTCATGGCGGGCGCGGCGTCAGTCGACCAGAACGCTCATGCCGGGGCGCGCGCCTTCGATCGGCTTGAGCGGCCGGGCGCGGACCTCGAAGGTGCGCACGTCGAAGCCGGCACCGCCGCGCGTGGCGCGCCAGGTGGCGAAGTCGGGCAGCACGCCGCTGTAGTAGACCTTGAAGCGGGCGGTGCGCCGGTCCTCGGGCAGGGCGGGCAGGCGGGCGTCGAATTCCTTGTCGAGCGCGAAGCGGGCCAGCCGGTCTTCGCGCACGTTGAGCACCACCCACTGGTCGTTCAGGTCGACCACCGTGACCACGGCCACGCCCTGCGGCGAGAGTTCGCCGACCTTGGCGAGCACCTTGGCCACCTCGCCGGCGACCGGGCTGCGCAGCTCGGTCTCGGCCTTGGCGGCCTCCACCTCGGCGACCACGCCGGCCACCTGCCGCGCCTGTGCGTTGGCGGCGGCCTTGTCCTCGGGGCGGGCGCCGGTGCGCGCCATGTCGTACTGCGCCTTGGCCGCCACGGCGGCGTCGCGCGAGGCCTTCCAGTTGGCTTCGGCTTCGTCGCGCTTCTGGTCGGCCACGAGGCCGTCGCGTGCCAGACCGTCGACGCGGCGGAACGAGGTCTGCGCGAGTTGGGCGGCGGTTTCGGCGCGCTGCCACTGCATGCGCGCCATTTCGATCTCCTGCGGGCGGGCACCGTTCTGCGCCTTGTCGGCCACGGCCTGTGCGGCTTGCTCGGCGGCGGTGGCCTGCGCCAGCTTGGCGCGCACCTCGGGGCTGTCCATGCGCACCAGCAGGGCGCCGGCCTGGATGCGCTCGCCTTCCTTCACCGCCACTTCGGCGATGCGCGCCGTGACCTTGCCGGCCACGTCGGTCTCGCGCGCTTCCATCTGGCCCTGGAATATCTCGGGCGCCGGCTGCGCGGCGCGCCAGAAGCCCCAGACGAGCAGCACCAGCACGAGCAGTGCGGCGGCGATGGCGATCAGTCGGCGGGTCTTGGCACTCATCATGGTCAGTTCACCTTCACGTCGGCGCGCGCGATGTAGTCAGAAAAAGTCTCGGACAGGCCCGCGCTCTCGAGCAGCTGCGCGAGCGCCTGCACGTAGTCGTTGGCGGCCTGCGCGCGTTCGGTCAGCACCTTGGCCTGATTGGTCTCGGCATCGATCAGGTCGAGCGTGGTGCTGGTGCCTTCGCGCAGCCCGGCGGTGCGCAGCTTGACCACCTCTTGCGCGAGTTCGACCGAGACTTTCATCTCGAGGTACTGGCGGCGCGCGTTGTCCAGCGCGCGCCAGTTGCGTTCGACCAGCAGCGAGATGTCGCTGCGCGCCTGCAGGTCGGTGCGCTCGGCCTGTTCGACCTGCTTGTGCGAGGCGGCCGACAGCGCGTTGCGGTCGACCGAGTCATACAGCGTCCAGCGCACGCCGAGGCCGGCCACCCAGTCGGCGTTGCCGCTCTTGATCTCGCGCGTGCCGAAGGCGATCACCTGCGGGCGGCGCAGGGCCTCTTCGCCCTCGTGCAGCTGCTCGGCCTGCGCCTTCTTGGCCGCGACCTTGCCCAGACCCGGATGCCGCGTGAGCGCCGCATCGATGAAGTGGCCGAGCGGCTCGATCGGCGCGCTGATGAGAAACAGCGGCGTCTGTGGCGTGACGCTGCCTTCGGCGCGCACGGTGCGCGCCAGGGCCACGCCCGCGAGTGCGGCGTCGTTCTCGGCCTTGCGGGCGTTGCGGCGCGCCTCTTCGTAGGCGGCGCTGGCCTGCAGCCGCTCGACGCGCGAGATCACGCCGGCCGCGAGCATCTTCTGCGCCGCCGCGTCATGTTGGGCGATGGTGCGCTCGGCCTGCAGGCGCAGCGTGGCCGCGCGCTGCGCGAGCTGGGCGCCGAAGTAGCGCTGCACCAGCAGCGTGTCGACCTCGTGGCCGGCCTGTTCGGCATCGGCCTGGGCTTCGCGCGCCTGCGCCGAGACGAAGCCGCGCACCGCGTCGGTCGCGCCACCCAGGTAGAGCGGCCACACAGCCGACACCGAGGCGTTGGCGCCGGTGTCGTGGCGGTTGAGCGTGTAGCTGTTGGGCAGCTGCGGAATCGGCACGCGCGAGACGAAGCTCTGGATCGACGGCGGCAGCGACGAGCCGATCTGGCCGAGCTTCTGATTGAGCGGGTCGAGGTCGAGGTTCAGGTTCGCGTTGTACGCATAGGCCAGCCCCGAGATGCTGACCACCGGCCCGCCCAGGCGCTTGACGCCTTCGCTCTGCAGTTCCTTGGCCTCGACGGCGATGCGCGCGGCGGCCAGCTTGTCGGAGCGTTCGACCATGCGCTGGCGCGCGGCGTCGAAGCTCAGCGCCAGCGTGGAGGTGGTGTCGCCGCGGGCCTGCTGCTGCGCGAAAGCCGCGCCGCCGAGGAAGGCCGGCAACAGCAGCAGGGACGGAAGAAGGGCGAGGCGAGGTCGTGTCATCGGCATCAGGCGGTCTTGTGCAGCAGGGCGTCGAGCTCCTGCTGCAGGATCACGGGAAAGGCGGCCTGCACCGCCCCGGTGGCCAGCGGCCGTGCTTTCTCGAGCAGCTGCGCGGCGCGGCCGGCATCGAGGGTGTCGCCGGAGAGCAGGCTGTCGGCCAGCGTACGCAGCCAGCGCCGCGCCACGGTGCGCAGCGTGCGGACCATGGTTTCCTGCATGCCGATGACCGCTTCGAGCGGCAGGCCCAGCGCGGCCAGCTGTTCTGCGACCTGGCCGAGCGCCGGGCTCAGCACCTGCACCTGGCCGTCGGGCAATTCGCGCATGAGGCCGGCGCGGGTGGCGCGGCCGAGCAGGGCAGGCGTCATCTGGCCCTGCCACTTGGTGGCCAGCGCCTGGGCCGACACCACCACGGGCGTTTCTTCGGCGAACAGGCTGCCCGACACCGAGCGGGCCACGGCCAGCAGGTCGGGCCAGGTGGAGGCCGGCGCGCGCGTGAAGATGCGGCGGATCGCCTCGATGCCGAAGCCCTGTTCGCGCAGTTCGCGGATCAGCGCCAGGCGTTGGGCGTGGTCGGGGCCGTACAGGCCGAGCCGGCCCTGCAGCCGCGGTGGCGGCAGCAGGCCGCCCGTGGTGTAGGCGCGGATGTTGCGCACCGTGACGCCCGTGCGCGCCGCCAGGGCCTCGATGGAGAGGTCCTGCGGGGCCGTGGAATCGGGTGTGGCGGTGGATGCGTTCATGTGACAGTTTCAATGTTACATCGAAAATGTTGCATAAAACCAGCCCGGATCGCGCGGTCCGGGCGGGGCATCCTCAGCCCGACTTGCGCTGCGCCGGGTCGTAGAAGAACTGTTCTTCGGCGATGCGCTCGCCGTCCCAGCGCTGCCAGGCGATCTCTTCCATGCGCATGCGGCCGCCGCCCTTGAAGACGAACTCGAAGATCCAGTGGATGGCGACGTGGTCGCCGTTCACCAGCACCGGCCGCACGCAGGTCGACGCCACCGACTCGGTGCGCGCGAGCACGGCGCTTTCCTGCGCAACGAGCGTGCTGCGCCCGCGCCGCGGCTCGGCCTGGTTCTCGCGCATGGTGGCGTCTTCGGTGTAGAAATCTTCGATGACCTGCGCATGCGCTCCGCCTTCGACGGCGGCAATGAAGGCTTCGAGCCGGGCGGGCGTGGGCATGTCAGGACTTCACTTTCACTTCGACGCGGCGTGCTTCCGAGGCCGGCCCGTCGGCCTGCGACTGCTCGGGCTTGGCGAGTTCGATCTTGTCCTCGGGCGCACCTGCGGCCTTGATGGCGTCGCGCACGGCCATGGCGCGCTGCTTGGCCAGCTCGGCGTTCTTGGCCGCGTCGCCGCTGGCGTCGTGGTAGCCGCTCACCAGCACGGTGCTGCCGCTCTGCACGGCCTTGATGACATCGGACAGCGCCTCCTTGGCATTGGGTGCGACCTCGGCGCTGGCGCTCGCGAAGTAGAACTTCACGATGCCGTTCTCGACCTTCACGGCGGCGGCTTCGGTGGCCCCGACGGCCGCCGAGGCGAGGGTGGCGGCCGGCGTGGCCGCCGGCGCCATCGCGGCGGGAGCGGTGGCTGCAGGCGGCGTCTCGACCTTGGTCGGCACGGCCGCGGCCGCATCGCCGGCGTGGAACTTGACCACCAGCGGCACGATCAGCAGCGCCACGATGTTGATGATCTTGATCAGCGGATTCACCGCCGGGCCGGCCGTGTCCTTGTACGGGTCGCCCACGGTGTCGCCGGTGACCGCCGCCTTGTGCGCCTCGGAGCCCTTGCCGCCGTGGTGGCCGTCTTCGATGTACTTCTTGGCGTTGTCCCACGCACCGCCGCCCGTGCACATGCTGATGGCGACGAACAGGCCGGTGACGATGGTGCCCATCAGCAGGCCGCCCAGCGCCTTCGGTCCCAGTACCAGGCCGACCAGGATCGGCACCACCACCGGCAGCAGCGACGGGATCATCATTTCCTTGATGGCCGCGCCGGTCAGCATGCCCACGGCCTTGCCGTACTCGGGCTTGCCGGTGCCTTCCATGATGCCGGGGATCTCGCGGAACTGGCGGCGCACTTCTTCCACCACCGCACCGGCCGCGCGGCCCACGGCCTCCATGGCCATCGCGCCGAAGAGGTAGGGGATCAGGCCGCCGATGAACAGGCCGACGATCACCATCGGATCGCTCAGGTTGAAGCTGATGTTCAGCCCGAAGCTCTCCAGCTTGTGGGTGTAGTCGGCAAAGAGCACCAGCGAGGCCAGGCCGGCCGAGCCGATCGCGTAGCCCTTGGTCACGGCCTTGGTGGTGTTGCCCACCGCGTCCAGCGGGTCGGTGATGTCACGCACGCTGGCGGGCAGCTCGCTCATCTCGGCGATGCCGCCGGCGTTGTCGGTGATGGGACCGTAGGCATCCAGCGCCACCACGATGCCAGCCATGCTCAGCATCGACGTGGCGGCCACCGCGATGCCGTACAGGCCCGCGAGGGCGTACGAGGCCAGGATCGCGATGCACACGAAGATCACCGGCCAGGCCGTCGAACGCATCGACACGCCCAGGCCCGCGATGATGTTGGTGCCGTGGCCGGTGGTCGAGGCCTGCGCGATGTGCTGCACGGGCTTGTACTGCGTGCCGGTGTAGTACTCGGTGACCCACACCAGCGCGGCCGTGAGCGCCAGGCCCACGAAGCAGGCGCCGAACAGCTTCAGCTGGCTGCCGCTGGCGGCAATGGCGTTGTCCGGAATGATCCAGCTCGTGACGAACCAGAACGCGATCAGCGACAGGATGCCCGCCACCGCCAGGCCCTTGTAGAGCGCCGGCATCACGTTGACCATGCCCGGCGAGGCCTTCACGAAGAAGCAGCCGATGATCGACGCGATGATCGACACGCCGCCCAGCGCCAGCGGGTACAGCACCGCGTCCAGTGGTGCCGCCGTGACCATCAGCGCGCCCAGCACCATGGTGGCGATGAGCGTCACCGCGTAGGTCTCGAACAGGTCGGCCGCCATGCCGGCGCAGTCGCCGACGTTGTCGCCCACGTTGTCTGCGATCACCGCCGGGTTGCGCGGGTCGTCTTCCGGAATGCCCGCCTCGACCTTGCCCACCAGATCGGCGCCGACGTCAGCGCCCTTGGTGAAGATGCCGCCGCCCAGGCGCGCGAAGATCGAGATCAGCGAGGAGCCGAAGGCAAAGCCGATCAGCGGATTGAGGATGGCCGCCAGGCTGTGGTCCGCCTTCGGCGCACTGCCGGCCAGGAACCAGTAGAAGCCCGTCACGCCCAAGAGGCCCAGGCCCACCACCAGCATGCCGGTGATGGCGCCGCCGCGAAACGCCACGTCGAGCGCCGGGCCGATGCCCTTGGTCGCGGCTTGCGCGGTGCGCACGTTGGCGCGCACCGACACGTTCATGCCGATGAAGCCGCAGGCGCCCGAGAGCACCGCGCCGACCACGAAGCCGGCGGCCGTGGTCAGGTCGAGGAAGAGGGCGATGAGCACCGCGAGCACCACGCCCACCACCGCGATGGTGGTGTACTGCTTGGCGAGGTAGGCCGAGGCGCCGGCCTGGATGGCCGCGGCGATTTCCTGCATCCGGGCGTTGCCCGGGTCCTTGGCGAGAATCCAACTTCGGGCCCAGAAACCGTAGCCTACGGCCACCAGGCCGCAGACGATGGCAAGAATCAGGGGGGTGTTGCCGCTCATGCTTTGCTTCTCCATTCGTTCGTTGTGACTTGTGGAGACGGACAGCCTGGGCCCTGCGCGCAACGCGTACGGGACCATGTTCTCCGCCGCGTTGCTTCCTCGAAGCTCGCTGCACCGAAGGTGCGGAGCCGATTGGCCAACGCTTGCAATTTACAGGCAAAAACACACACGCGTACGACCGGCCCGTGACACGGAAAGTAAACTCCGGGTTTGTCCCCATCCGTCTCATACTTTTCAACTACTCGAAAAACGTCATGTCCTTCGACAAAGTCTCCCCCGGCAAGAACGTCCCCGACGCCTTCAATGTCGTGATCGAAATCCCGATGAACGCCGACCCGATCAAGTACGAAGTCGACAAGGAATCGGGCGCGATCTTCGTGGACCGCTTCATGACGACGGCCATGTACTACCCCGCCAACTACGGCTACGTGCCGCAGACCCTGTCGGGCGACGGCGACCCGGTCGACGTGCTGGTGATCGCCCCGTACCCGCTGCTGCCGGGCGTGGTCGTGCCCTGCCGCCCCCTGGGCATCCTGATGATGGAAGACGAAGCCGGCGTCGACGGCAAGGTGCTGGCCGTGCCCACCGACAAGGTGCTGCCGATCTACAGCCACTGGAAGTCGGTCGACGACGTGAACCCGATGCGCCTGAAGGCCATCAGCCACTTCTTCGAGCACTACAAGGACCTGGAAGCCGGCAAGTGGGTCAAGGTGCTGGGCTGGGAAGGCATCGACGCCGCCAAGAAGGAAGTTCTCGACGGCATCGCCGCGTACAAGAAGTAATTTCTTTCGCTTGAAAGAAACGGCCTGGAGGCTCCGGGCCGTCAGCCCCGGACCGCATCCCCGGCCAGCCGCATCCATTCGCGGTTGACGCCTCGCGCATGCGCGTTCCAGTGGCGCGCCGCCTGCTGCAGCTCGTTCCAATGGCGCTGCGCACCGGCGGTGTCGCCTTGCTGCGCCAGCCACGCGATGTAGCGGGCGCGCGTTTCCACCGTGTTGTAGGTGCTCAGCGCCGCCTCGAAGGCTTCGCGCGCTTCCGGCGTGCGGCCCTCGGCGGCCAGCGCGCGGGCGTTGAGCACGGCGACCTCGTCCTTGCGGTAGTCGTCGCGCGTGGCACGCAGGCTCTGCAGTGCCTGCGAGGCTTCGCGGGCCGACGCCGGGCTACCTTCGGCGATCAGCGCACTGGCCAGGCCGAACTGCAGCTCGGGGTCGGAAGCGAAGGGGCCTTTCAGCGCGTCGCGGTAGTGCCCGACGGCGTCGGCCGCCTGGCCGCGGTCCAGCGCGGCCTTGGCCAGGCGCAGCTTGTTCTGCGCCGTGGGCGCGAGGTCGTAGGCGTCGGCAGCGGCGCGGTACTCGCGCTCGGGGTCGATGAAGCCGATGGCCGCGTTCGCCACCTTGCCCGCGGTGCGCTGCATGCGCGAGGCCGGCAGGTACTCGACCACGAAGTACACGATGCTGCCGAGCAGCGGAAAGCTGAAGAGGATGATGAGCCAGTACATCTGCTTGCCGTGGCGCATGGCATGCACGGCGAAGTACAGCGCGATGAGGATGTGCAGTCCCAGTCCGACGAATGGCATCGGTGCTCCCTGTGTGTTGTGTGTGGTTGTTTGAGTGCCGGGCGGCTTTATAGCAGCCCCCGGCGCTCCCGCACCGATCAGGTCGCCTTGAACGGGCTGCGTTCGCCGAGGTGGTCCATGTAGTTCTCGATGCCGGCGCCTTCGCGCTCGAGGAAGCGCTCGACGGCATCGGCGAACGACGAGTGCGCGAGCCAGTGGGCGCTGGTGGTGCGCACCGGCATCAGCGCACGGGCCATCTTGTGCTCGCCCTGCGCGCCACCTTCGAAGCGCACCGCGCCGTGCGCGATGCACCAGGCGATGGGCTGGTAGTAGCAGGCCTCGAAGTGCAGGCAGTCGACGCGCTCCAGCGCGCCCCAGTAGCGGCCGTAGGCCACCAGCGGCTGGGCTTGGTCGGTGGAAAGCGCGATCAGGCTGGTCGCGATGGGGCGTCCGTCGCGCTCCGCCACGAACAGCAGCCACGCCTCGGGCAGCGTGTCGGCCATGCGCTGGAAGAAATCGTGCGTGAGGTAGGGCGGGTTGCCGTGCTCGCGGTAGGTGCGCTCGTAGCAGCGGTAGAAGAAATCCCAGTCGGCGGTCGAGATGTCGGTGCCGCGCGACCAGCGGAAGCTGACGCCGGCCTCGGCGACCTTGCGACGTTCCTGGCGGATCTTCTTGCGCTTGTCGTGCGCGAGGCTGGCGAGGAAGGCGTCGAAGTCTGTGTAGCTCGGCTGCGTGTTCGTCCAATGGAACTGCACCGTATGGCGCCGCATGAGCCCGGCTTCGGTGCACGCGGCGATGTCGGCGTCGGCGCCGAACAGCAGATGCAAAGACGAAAGTTCCTGTTCCTTGCAGACCGCCACCAGCGCCTGCACCAGCAGCGTGCGGCTTGGCGCGTCGCGTGCCAGCAGCCGGGCGCCCGGCACGGGCGTGAAGGGCACCGCCACCACGGCCTTCGGGTAATAGGCGAGCCCGTGCTGCTCGTAGGCGTTGGCCCAGGCCCAGTCGAACACGTACTCGCCGTAGGAATGGTCCTTGAGGTAGAGCGCGCAGGCGGCTTCGAGCACATCGCCGCGCCACAGCGTGACGAACTGCGGCGTCCATCCGCGCTCGGGCGAGGCGCTGCCGCTGTCGTGCATCGCCGCGAGGTATTCGTGGCGCATGAAGGGCGAGGGCTCGGGCTGCGCGGCGAGCAGGGCGTTCCAGGCTTGCGGGTCGATGTCCGACGGCGACGCCAGAACCCGAATGACATAATCGTTCAAGCCTTTTTCTTCCTTCTGTATGACGCTCAAGCTCGCCATCGCGCAACTCAATTTTGTGGTGGGCGACCTCGTCGGCAATGCGCAGAAGATCGTCGGCGCCGCACGCGAGGCCTACGCGCAAGGCGCGCGCCTTCTGCTGACACCCGAACTCTCGATTGCCGGCTATGCGGCGGAGGACCTGTTCCTCCGTCCCGCCTTCACCGAAGCCTGTGATGATGCCGTGAAAGGCATCGCGGCCGCGCTGGCCGACCTCAAAGACATGGTCGTGGTGGTGGGGCATCCCAGCGGCGGCAGCCTGCGCAGCCGGTCTGTGGCCGTGCAGCTGCGTCACAACGCGGCCAGTGTCATCAAGGAAGGCCGCATCCTCGAGACCTACGCCAAGCGCGAGCTGCCGAACTACCAGGTGTTCGACGAGCGCCGCTACTTCACGCCGGGGCAGGGCACCTGCGTGTTCGAGGCGGGCGGCGTGTCGGTGGGCCTGCTGATCTGCGAGGACGCCTGGTTCGACGCGCCGGCCGAGCTGGCGCGCGCCGGCGGCGCCGAGGTGCTGGCGGTGATCAACGCCTCGCCGTACCACGTGGGCAAGGAAGGCGAGCGCGTGGCGCGCATGGCCGACCGCGCACGCGCCGTGGGCCTGCCGCTGGTCTACGCGCACCTGGTGGGCGGGCAGGACGAGGTGGTGTTCGACGGTGCCTCCTTCGCGCTGCAGGCCGACGGCGCGCTGGCCGCGCAGGCCGAGAGCTTTCGCGAGCGGCTGGTCTTCATGGAACTCGCGCGCGGGGCGCAGGGTGGCGTCGCCGTCGTGGCCGACGCTGCTGCCATCGCCGCGCCGCGCGACGCCGAGGCGCAGCTGTGGGACGCGCTGGTGCTCGGCGTGCGCGACTACATCGGCAAGAACGGTTTTCCGGGCGCGATCCTGGGGCTGTCGGGCGGCATCGACTCGGCGCTGGTGCTCGCGATCGCGGTGGACGCGCTGGGCAAGGACAAGGTCCGCGCGGTGATGATGCCGTCGCCCTACACGGCCGACATCAGCTGGATCGACGCGCGCGATATGGCCGGCCGGCTGGGCGTGCGCTACGACGAAATTTCGATCCGGCACACCTTCGAGTCCTTCAAGGCCGCGCTGGCCGGGGAGTTCGCGGGCCGGCCGGAAGACACGGCCGAAGAGAACATCCAGGCCCGCATCCGCGGCACGCTGCTCATGGGGTTGTCGAACAAGTTCGGCGCCATCGTGCTGACCACCGGCAACAAGAGCGAGATGGCCACCGGCTACTGCACGCTCTACGGCGACATGGCGGGCGGTTTCGCGGTCATCAAGGACCTGCTCAAGACCACGGTGTTCGCGCTGGCGCGCTGGCGCAATGCCCATGATCCGTACGGCACCGGGGTGGCACCGATTCCCGGGCGCATCATCACGCGGCCCCCGAGCGCCGAGCTGCGCCCCGACCAGACCGACCAGGACAGCTTGCCGCCCTACGACGTGCTGGACGGCATCCTGGCACGCTACATGCAGGACGATGAAGGCATCGACGAGATCATTGCCGCGGGCTACGACCGCGCGGTGGTCGAGCGGGTTGCGCGGCTCATCAGGATCAACGAGTACAAGCGGCGCCAGGCGCCCGTAGGCATCCGGGTCACCCACCGAAGCTTCGGCAAGGATTGGCGTTACCCTATCACCAGCAAGTTCAACGAAACCGCCGGAGCACAAAAACCATGAAGCAGATCACCGCCATCGTCAAACCCTTCAAGCTCGAGGACGTGCGCGAAGCCCTCGCCGAGGTGGGTGTCACCGGCCTCACGGTGACCGAGGTCAAGGGCTTCGGCCGCCAGAAGGGCCACACCGAGCTGTACCGCGGCGCCGAGTACGTGGTCGACTTCCTGCCCAAGATGAAGGTCGAAGTGGTCGTCAACGAGAGCGACGTGGAGCGCTGCATCGAGGCCATCGTGAGCTCGGCGCGCACCGGCAAGATCGGCGACGGCAAGATCTTCGTGACCGAGGTGGAGCGCATCGTGCGCATCCGCACCGGCGAAGAAAACGAAAACGCAGTCTAGAGCTCGCCCCCAGGCTGCGCGCACTTCGTGTCGCTTCGCCAACCCCCTACCGGGGGCAACACCTGCGGCCCGGCAAAGCCGGTTCCGCGGTGTTCGCTGGAATGGGACCCCGAGGCTCTTGGGGTTTTCGGTCAGAGGTTTTCTGACAGCTTGTCGTCGCGGGGGTGCAGGGGGACTTCGGCGCGCAGCGCGGTCAGCAGTTCGGGCACGTCGGTGCCGGTGCGCACCAGGTCCATCTGCCATTCGCCCATGAAACCCTCGCGCACGCTGTGCGCCAGGAAGCTCAGCAGGCCGTCGTAGTAGCCGGCGGTGTTGAGGATGCCGGTCGGCTTGTCGTGGTAGCCGAGCTGGCGCCAGGTCCAGATCTCGAACAGTTCTTCGAAGGTGCCGATGCCGCCCGCCATCGCGAGGAAGGCGTCGGCGCGCTCGCCCATCATGGCCTTGCGCTCGTGCATGGTGTCCACCACGTGCAGTTCGTCGCACAGGGGGTTGGCCAGTTCCTTGTCGACCAGGGCCTTGGGGATGATGCCGACGACGCGGCCGCCGGCCTGGCGGGTGGCCTCGGCCACCGTGCCCATCAGGCCGGTGCGGCCGCCGCCGTAGACGAGCTGGCCGCGGTGGCTGCCGATCCACTGGCCCACGGCCTGGGCGGCCTGGGAAAACTCGGGGCGCTCGCCGGGGCGCGAGCCGCAATACACGCAAATCGAAAATTCAGGGGTCATCCTGCGATCATGCCGCAGGCGGCGGACCCGCTCATGACACGAAGCGTTGCCACAGGGCCGCGGCCCAGATGCCACCGCACAGCGTGAGCGACAGCAGGACGGCGGCGCTGCCCATGTCCTTCGCGCGCTTGGAGAGGTCGTGCCATTCGGGGCCGATGCGGTCGATAGCGGCTTCCACCGCCGTGTTGAGCAGCTCCACGATCATCACCAGGATGGCGCTGCCGGCGAGCAGCGCCACCTCGACCCAACTGCGCCCGAGCCAGAAGGCGGCCGGGATCATCAGCATCGACAGGATGGCTTCCTGGCGGAACGCCGGCTCGCTCCAGCCGGCGCGCAGGCCGTGCAGCGAGATCAGGGTGGCATGCCAGACGCGCTCGAAGCCCTTGCGGGCCTTCTGCGGATTCACGGCGGGGTCGGGCAGGGCACTCATTGGCGGCTCATCGGCTTGGAGGTGATGAGCCGCGTACCGGCCCAGGCGTCGTGCCAGAACTGGCGCTCGGGGTGAAAACGGGCCAGCAGCGCCCAGATGGCGACCCAGCCGAAGATCAGGACGGTCGATTCGCCGCCCGACAGCTTGAATGGGGCGATGGCGGCCAGCGGCGGCAGGAACCACACCCAGCTCAGCAGGTAGCGCGCGAGTGCGCGGCCCTGGCTGACGGGGCGGCCGTTGCGGTCGACGATGCGGATGTTCCAGGTCTTCATGGCCAGCGTCTGGCCTTTGGTCCAGAACCAGACGAAGTAGACGCCGAACACCACGAAGAGGAAGGCCTGCAGCAGGTGCCGCCGCTCGTCCATGGCGTCGCGCATCTGGCCCAGCGTGCTGAACAGCCAGCCGGACACGAACACGACCGCGAACAGCAACATGCCCTCATAGAGCCAGCAGGCCATGCGCCGCCACAGGCCGGGCACCGCGGGAGCGTTGGGGGTGGATGAAGAGGGCGAGGCGGACTGGCCGGGTCCCGAGGCCTCGGGCGAACTGGAAACCATCGAAACCTTCGGTCAGGGGGCGGAGGACGAGGCCGCGGGTGCCGTGGCCGCGGACGGCGCCGGCACCTGGGCCTCGGCGGGCACTGGCGGCGGCGTGAGGCTGCTCGGTGCCGACGCCGCTGGAGCGACGACGGTGCTGGCCGGCATGGCAGGGCGTTCCACGGCGGCAGGTGGCGTCGCCGGCGAACTCACCACGATGGCCGCCGGCGGCAGCACGGGCGTGGGGGGCGTGGCCGGCACGATGCGGGGCGTGTGCTGCCCGGGCGGCGTGACGGCCGGCACGGGCACGAGCTTCTGCGACGAGACCGGGCGCACCGGCAGGGCGGCGCCGCGGGGCTTGGGCGGGGCACTCTCGGCGAGCTTGCGTTTTTCTTCTTCGCTCAGCGCCTGGTACTGCTCCCACTTGAGCTTGCGCTCGTCGGCAGGCACGCGCTTGACCTCGGCGAAATTCAGGCGGGCCTGGGCGCGCTGCTGGTTACTCAGCGCCGCCCATTCGATCATGCGGCTGTGCAGCGTGACCTGGTCGTCGGCGGGCATGTTCGCGTAGTTGCGCGACAAGGCCAGCCACTTGCGCTTTTGGCCGGCGTTCAGCGTGTTCCAGTGCGAAGCCAGCGGCTTCAGGGCGTGCTGCTGCTCATTGCTCAGTTCGTTCCACAGGGGCTTGGTCGTGGCAACGGCCTTGGGGCTTGCCGCGCCATTGGTGGGCGCAGCGTGCGTGGCGGGCTTGGCGGCCTCGGGCAGCGTCTGTGCATCGGCCAGCGTCAGGCCGAAGGCCGCGGCTGCCAGCGCACCCGCCCAAACGACGGCGCCCGCCGGGAGCGGGCGCAACGGAAGCAGGGCTTTCGCACGGGAAACGGAGCGGCGTCGCATTCGGTCGGGCAAGGTGTTCAGTCGGAGGCGCTGTCGGACTTCAGGAATTGGGCGAAGCCGGGATCGGTGTAGGCGGCGGGCGGCAGGTCGCCCGTCAACAGGGCCGAGTCGACCTCGGCGAGTTCGCTGGCGCGGTCGTCGTCCTGCAGCACGCTGATGGTGATCAGGCCGGCTACCAGAGCGATCAGGGGCACCACGGAACCGATGCGCGTCCACCAGCTGCCGCCCAGTGTGACCGTGTGGCCCGACTGGACCGCGACGGGCGCCGTGCGCAGCTGCGGCGCCTGCTTGCGCGCGGCCACGGCCTGCGAACGGGCAACACGCAGGCGCTCGCTGATGTCGTGCGGCAAGGCTTGATTGCCGTCCGACAGCCGGGCCGCCAGCCGTTGGCCGAAGCGGTCTTCTGCTGCGCTGGATTGAGAGGTTGGAACCTTAGTGTTCATAGCGATATTCCCTTGGCCTTGAGCGCCTTGCTCAGAGCGTGGACAGCTCGCGAACAATGGGTTTTGACGCTGCCCTCGGAGCAGCCCATTGCGGCGGCCGTCTCTGCGACGTCCATTTCCTCCCAGTAACGCATCAGGAAAGCCTCGCGTTGACGGCCGGGCAAAGCCGCGATCTGTTCTTCGATTTCGTGAAAGACCTGGCTGCGGCGGGTGGTGTCTTCGGCGCTCTCCGATTCTCTGGAGTCGGTTGGCGAGACGAAGTTCTCCAGCAGGTCGAAATCTTCGCCGTTGTCGGCCGGTTCGAAGTCGCTCAGATTGGAAAAAAGGGCGCGGCGGGTCTTCTGGCGGCGGAACCAGTCGAGCGTGCAGTTCGACAGGATGCGCTGGAACAGCATCGGCAGTTCCTCGGCAGGCTTGTCGCCGTAGTGCTGGGCCAGCTTCATCATGCTGTCCTGCACGATGTCCAAGGCCGCTTCTTCGTCCCGCACGTGATAGACCGAGCGCTTGAAGGCCCGTCGTTCGACGTTTTTCAGGAAGTCGGAGAGTTCGTGTTCAGTAGCCAAATGAGAGGGGGCGGCGGGACGCGCCGCGTGGGGAGGATGTTTGGCGAACGCTCATGTTTTTATGCCGCGGATTATGCCTTTGTGCCAAGACAGGGCACCTGAAGCGAGTCTGAACGCGCCGGTAGTGTCATAATCCGCCTTGCAAGTCAAAAGGCAAACGGGTCACGGTCCGGCGGAACATCAGTCCGCTCATGGCTTTGGCCTCAAGTCCTGGCGCGGCCCCACAAGGGCTGGCAAGGGGCACCCAAGGTTTTTCGTTCCCGAAAAAACACAAAGGTTGATCATGGAAATCTCGAAGGCGGAACTCGCTTCCGCAGCAGCCGCGTCCTCTGGCGCCGGCAACACCACGCAAGAACTCATGGGCGCTGAAGTGCTGGTCAAGGCACTGCAGGCCGAAGGCGTCCAGTACATCTGGGGCTACCCGGGCGGCGCGGTTCTCTACATCTACGACGCGTTCTACAAGCAGGACACCATCCAGCACGTGCTGGTGCGCCACGAACAGGCCGCCGTGCACGCAGCCGACGGCTATGCGCGCGCCACCGGCGAAGTCGGCGTGGCACTGGTCACTTCCGGTCCCGGCCTGACCAATGCGGTCACCGGCATCGCGACGGCGTACATGGACTCGATCCCGATGGTGATCATTTCCGGCCAGGTGCCGACGGCCGCCATCGGCCTGGACGCCTTCCAGGAATGCGACACGGTCGGCATCACGCGCCCCATCGTCAAGCACAACTTCCTCGTCAAGGATCCGAAGGATCTGGCCATGACGATGAAGAAGGCCTTCCACATCGCACGCAGCGGCCGTCCCGGCCCCGTGGTGGTGGACGTGCCGAAGGACGTCTCCTTCAAGAAGATCCCGTACAGCGGCTATCCCGACAAGGTCGAGATGCGCTCGTACAACCCGGTGCGCAAGGGCCACGGCGGGCAGATCCGCAAGGCGCTGCAACTGCTGCTGGCGGCCAAGCGCCCCTACATCTACACCGGCGGCGGCGTGCTCCTGGGCAACGCCACGAACGAGCTGCGCACGCTGGTCGACATGCTGGGGTACCCCGTCACGAACACGCTGATGGGCCTGGGCGCCTATCCGGCGAGCGACCGCAAGTTCCTGGGCATGCTGGGCATGCACGGCACCATCGAAGCCAACAACGCGATGCAGAACTGCGACGTGCTGCTGGCCGTGGGGGCGCGCTTCGACGACCGCGTGATCGGCAATCCGAAGCACTTCGCGCAGAACGAACGCAAGATCATCCACGTCGACATCGACCCGTCGAGCATCTCCAAGCGCGTGAAGGTCGACATCCCGATCGTCGGCGACGTGAAGGACGTGCTCACCGAGCTCATCTCGATGATCCGCGAGAGCACCACCAAGCCTGACGCCGGCGCGCTGGCCGACTGGTGGAAGACCATCGAAAGCTGGCGCTCGCGCGACTGCCTCAAGTACGACCGCGACAACAAGGACGTGATCAAGCCGCAGTTCGTGGTCGAGACCCTCTGGAACATGACCAAGGACGCCGACACGTACATCACGTCGGACGTCGGCCAGCACCAGATGTGGGCCGCCCAGTACTACCGCTTCGACGAGCCGCGCCGCTGGATCAATTCGGGCGGCCTGGGCACCATGGGCGTGGGCATTCCCTACGCCATGGGCATCAAGCTCGCCAAGCCCGACTCGGAAGTGTTCACCATCACCGGCGAAGGCTCGGTGCAGATGTGCATCCAGGAGCTGTCGACCTGCCTGCAGTACAACACGCCGATCAAGATCTGCTCGCTCAACAACCGCTACCTGGGCATGGTGCGCCAGTGGCAGGAGATCGAATACTCCGGCCGCTACAGCCACAGCTACATGGACGCGCTGCCCAACTTCGTGAAGCTCGCCGAGGCCTATGGCCACGTCGGCATGCTGATCGAGCGTCCACAAGACGTGGAGCCGGCGCTGCGCGAGGCGCGCAAGCTCAAGGACCGCACGGTGTTCATGGATTTCCGTACCGACCCCACCGAGAACGTGTTCCCGATGGTCAAGGCCGGCATGGGCATCACCGAGATGCTGCTGGGTTCCGAAGATCTCTGATCCGGAACATTCGTTCGTTCAACCTTTACTGACGAATCTATTGCCCGCCAAGCCCGCGCATTACCGTGCACGGGGGAGGGCGGCGAAAAGAGGAGTCACGCCAACATGAAACACATCATTGCAGTGCTGCTGGAAAACGAGCCGGGTGCTCTTTCCCGCGTGGTGGGCCTGTTCTCGGCCCGTGGCTACAACATCGAATCGCTGACCGTGGCGCCGACCGAGGACGCAAGCCTCTCGCGCATGACCATCGTCACCAACGGCTCGGACGACGTGATCGAGCAGATCACCAAGCACCTGAACCGTCTCATCGAGGTCGTGAAGGTGGTCGACTTGACCGAAGGCGCCTACACCGAGCGCGAGCTCATGATGGTGAAGGTGCGTGCGGTGGGCAAGGAACGCGAGGAAATGATGCGCATGGCGGAAATCTTCCGTGGCCGCATCATCGACGTGACCGACAAGAGCTACACCATCGAGCTGACTGGCGACCACGGCAAGAACGACGCTTTCCTGGAAGCGATCGACCGCGGCGCCATCCTCGAGACGGTGCGCACCGGCGCCAGCGGCATCGGGCGCGGCGAACGCATCCTGCGGGTCTGACACCATGATTCGGAGCTCAGTCGCTGCCCGTTCGGGCTGAGCTTGTCGAAGCCTCCGCGCGAGCGGGGACTGCATTGAGCCCTTCGACAGGCTCAGGACGAACGGCACAACAACACACTGCAACTCGCTTATCTATCTGGAGAACATCATGAAGGTTTATTACGACAAGGACGCGGACCTGAGCCTCATCAAGGGCAAGACGGTTGCCATCATCGGCTACGGCTCGCAAGGTCACGCACACGCGCAGAACCTGAACGACAGCGGCGTCAAGGTCGTGGTCGGCCTGCGCAAGGGCGGCGCTTCGTGGGACAAGGTCGGCAAGGCCGGCCTGCAGGTCGCTGAAGTCGCTGACGCCGTGAAGTCGGCCGACGTCGTCATGATCCTGCTGCCCGACGAGCAGATCGCCGCCGTCTACAAGAACGACGTGGCCCCGAACATCAAGGAAGGCGCTTCGCTCGTCTTCGCGCACGGCTTCAACGTGCACTACGGTTTCGTGCAGCCGCGCGCCGACCTCGACGTGTGGATGGTCGCTCCCAAGGCTCCGGGTCACACCGTGCGCGGCACGTACACGCAAGGTGGCGGCGTGCCGCACCTGATCGCGGTGCACCAGGACAAGAGCGGCAAGGCGCGTGACCTCGCGCTGAGCTACGCCACCGCCAACGGCGGCGGCAAGGCCGGCATCATCGAGACCAACTTCCGCGAAGAAACCGAAACCGACCTGTTCGGCGAACAAGCGGTTCTGTGCGGCGGCACGGTCGAGCTGATCAAGGCTGGTTTCGAAACGCTGGTGGAAGCCGGCTACGCGCCCGAAATGGCGTACTTCGAATGCCTGCACGAGCTGAAGCTGATCGTCGACCTGATCTACGAAGGCGGCATCGCCAACATGAACTACTCGATCTCGAACAACGCCGAATACGGCGAGTACGTCACGGGCCCGCGCATCGTGACCGACGAGACCAAGAAGGCCATGAAGAAGGTCCTGCAGGACATCCAGACCGGCGAGTACGCCAAGAGCTTCGTGCTCGAAGCCGCTGCCGGCCAGCCGGTGCTGATCAGCCGCCGTCGCCTGAACGCTGAGCATCAGATCGAAGTCGTCGGCGAAAAGCTGCGCGCGATGATGCCCTGGATCAAGAAGAACAAGCTGGTCGACCAGACCCGCAACTGATCTTCAGAGGCAAGAGCCAACAGGGTGCTTCGGCACCCTGTTTCGGAGGGCCACCCGTCGCGGTGGCCCTTTTGTTTGAAGGGGAGTGCACGGGTCCCCTGAACTACACTGCGAAGCATGCGATTCACAGACCAAGATGCTATCGAATGGATAGCTGATCGGGCAGTTCCCACGAGGGACGGAGGCTATTTCAATGCATGACGACACTGTCCCCGACGACGCGCAGCCGCGCAAGCGTCGCAAGGGCATCTACATCCTGCCGAACCTGTTCACGCTGGCGGCGTTGTTCGGCGGCTTCTACTCGGTCGTGATGGCCATGAACGCGCGCTTCGACCTGGCCGCGCTCGGCGTGTTCGCCGCGATGGTGCTCGACAGCCTCGACGGGCGCGTGGCCCGCATGACTAACACGCAAAGCGCGTTCGGCGAGCAGATGGACTCGCTGTCCGACATGGTGTCCTTTGGCGCCGCGCCCGCGCTCATCGCCTACGAGTGGTCGCTCAAGGGCCTCGGACGCTGGGGCTGGATCGCCGCCTTCGTGTACTGCGCCTGCGCCGCGCTGCGGCTCGCGCGCTTCAACGTCAATACGGGCGTGGTCGACAAGCGCTGGTTCCAGGGCCTGCCGTCCCCGGCGGCCGCGGCATTGGTGGCGGGCTTCATCTGGCTCGTCAACGAATGGGGCAAGCGTGGTGGCGAGGTGCTGTACCTCTCGTGGACGCAGATCACCTGGGTCACTTTCGCCTTCACGCTCTACGCGGGTCTCACTATGGTGACCAATGCGCCGTTCTACAGCTTCAAGGACATCCAGATGAAGAAGAGCGTGCCCTTCGTCGTGATCGTGCTGATCGCACTGGGCATCGCAGTCATCAATATCCATCCGCCGACGGTGCTGTTCAGCCTCTTCGTGGCCTATGGCCTGAGCGGCTACGTGGTGTACGCATGGCGCAAGGCCAAGGGCCAGCCGGTGAGCGTGATCAGCACCTCGACCGAAGAGCCCGACGAGCGGGGGCTGCACAACTGAAGAAGCCCCGGGCCTTCACAGGCCCGCGAAGGCTGTGCTACATTCGCAACCCTCATGACCAAGATTTCGCTGCTGGCCCTACTAGCCCTCCCTCACGGGCGGAGACGGTAGCGCACGCGCTAATCCCTCATCACGGCCCGTTCGCACCAGCAACGGGCCGTTTGTCTTTTGGGGTTGCTGGTTGAGTTCCAACCATCACAGAGAAATCGACATGCTCAAGCAACCTCAAGCCAAATACCGCGCATTCGCCCCGATCGGTCTCAAGGACCGCACCTGGCCCGATGCCGTGCTGACGAAGGCCCCGATCTGGCTGTCGACGGACCTGCGCGATGGCAACCAGGCCTTGGTCGAACCCATGGACATCGCGCGCAAGATGCGCATGTTCGAAACCCTCGTGGCCATCGGCTTCAAGGAAATCGAAGTCGGCTTTCCCTCGGCGTCGCAGGTCGAATTCGACTTCGTGCGCAAGCTCATCGAAGAAGACCGCATTCCCGACGACGTGACGATCCAGGTGCTCACGCAAGCGCGTGACCACCTCATCGAACGCACCTTCGAAGCCTTGCAAGGTGCACCGCGCGCCATCGTCCACCTCTACAACGCGGTGGCCCCCGTGATGCGCCGCGTGGTGCTCGGCATGGACGAAGACCAGATCGTCGAACTCGCGAGCAGCCATGCCCGCATGTTCAACGACTTCGCCGCAAAGCAGCCGAACACGAAGTGGACCTTCCAGTACTCGCCCGAGATGTTCTCGGGCACCGACGTGGTGTTCTCCAAGCGTGTGGTCGATGCGGTCACCGAAGTCTGGGCGCCGACGCCCGAGCGCAGGTGCATCGTCAACCTGCCCACCACGGTGGAGCATTCCACGCCGAACATCTTCGCGGACATGATCGAGTGGATGCACCGCAACCTCGCGCGCCGTGACTCGATCGTGCTGTGCGTGCACCCGCACAACGACCGCGGCACCGGCACGGCGGCCGGCGAACTGGCCTTGATGGCCGGTGCCGAGCGCATCGAAGGTTGCCTTTTCGGCAACGGCGAGCGCACCGGCAACCTCGACCTCGTGAACGTCGCGCTTAACCTCTACACGCAGGGCGTTTCGCCGGAACTCGACTTCTCGAACATCGACGAGATCCGCGCCACGGTCGAGCACTGCAACCAGATTCCCGTACACCCGCGCCATCCGTACGTCGGCGACCTCGTCTACACCTCGTTCTCGGGCTCGCACCAGGACGCGATCAAGAAGGCCTTCGCCGCGCGCAAGGACGGCGACATCTGGGACATTCCGTACCTCCCCATCGACCCGAAGGACGTAGGCCGCAGCTACGAAGCCGTGATCCGCGTGAACAGCCAGTCGGGCAAGGGCGGCATGGCCTACCTGCTCGAGAGCGAGTACGGCCTCGAGATGCCGCGGCGCCTGCAGATGGAGTTCATGCAGGTCGTGCAGCGCGTGATGGACGTGGGCGGCAAAGAGCTCACTGCCGCCGACCTCTGGCAGATCTTCGTGAACGAATACGGCATCGAGACCGCCAAGGCCTTGCAACACCGCGTGATCCAGGAAGAAGGCGAGGGCGCCGAGGCCACGGTGGTACTGCGCGGCGACCTGCCGTGGGACGGTGAAACGCGCGCCATCGAAGGACGTGGCAACGGCCCGATCGACGCCTTCACGCAGGCACTGAGCCAGGCCACCGGCCACACGGTGCGCGTCATGGACTATCACCAGCACGCCATCGGCGCAGGCGCCGACGCCAAGTCGGTGGCCTACCTCGAGCTGCGCGTGGACGAGTCGCAGACGCTGTTCGGCGTCGGCATCGATGCGAACGTGATCTCGGCCTCGCTGAAGGCGATCGTGTCGGGGGTGCAGCGGGCCAGGGGCCGGGGCGCGCGCAGCGCACAATCGGTGGCTGAAGTCGCCTGACGCACCGGCACCAGCCTGACGCGCAAGGTGGGAACGAACCAAGGAGATCCACGATGACCGACCAACTCATTATTTTCGACACCACCTTGCGCGACGGCGAGCAGTCGCCCGGCGCCTCGATGACGCGCGACGAGAAATTGCGCATCGCCAAGCTGCTGGAGCGGCTCAGGGTCGACGTCATCGAAGCCGGCTTTCCGGCCAGTTCGAACGGCGACTTCGAGGCCGTGAAGGCCATCGCCAACGCGATCAAGGACTCGACGGTGTGCGGCCTGTCGCGTGCCAACGACCGCGACATCGCGCGCGCGGCCGAAGCCCTGAAGGGCGCGGCACGCGGGCGCATCCACACCTTCATCGCGACCTCGCCGCTGCACATGGAGAAGAAGCTGCGCATGTCGCCCGACGAGGTGCATGAGCAGGCCAAGCTGGCCGTGCGCTTCGCGCGCAACCAGATCGCCGACGTCGAGTTCAGCCCCGAAGATGGCTACCGCAGCGACCCCGACTTCCTGTGCCGCGTGCTCGAGACCGTGATCAACGAGGGCGCCACCACCATCAACGTGCCCGACACCGTCGGCTACGCCATTCCTGAGCTGTACGGCAACTTCATCAAGATGCTGCGCGAGCGCATTCCCAACAGCGACAAGGCGATCTGGTCGGTGCATTGCCACAACGACCTGGGCATGGCCGTGGCGAACTCGCTGGCCGGCGTGAAGATCGGCGGCGCGCGCCAGGTCGAGTGCACGATCAACGGCCTGGGCGAGCGCGCGGGCAACTGTTCGCTCGAAGAAGTGGTCATGGCCGTGAAGACGCGCAGGGACTACTTCGGGCTCGACCTGAACATCGACACCCAGCACATCGTGGCCGCCAGCCGCATGGTCAGCCAGACCACCGGCTTCGTGGTGCAGCCCAACAAGGCGGTGGTGGGCGCCAACGCGTTCGCGCACGCCTCGGGCATCCACCAGGACGGCGTGCTCAAGGCGCGCGACACCTACGAGATCATGCGCGCCGAAGACGTGGGCTGGACCGCCAACAAGATCGTGCTGGGCAAGCTCAGCGGCCGCAACGCCTTCAAGCAGCGCCTGCAGGACCTGGGCGTGACGATGGAAAGTGAAACCGAGGTCAACGCCGCGTTCGCGCGCTTCAAGGAGCTGGCCGACCGCAAGTCCGAAATTTTCGACGAAGACATCCTGGCGCTGGTCAGCGCGGAAGAGCTTTCGCACGTTGGTGAACAGTTTGCTTTCGTCTCTCTCTCCCAGCACAGCGAAACCGGCGAACGGCCTCAAGCCAAGATCGTGTTCACGGTCCAGGGCAAGGAAGTCACCAGCGAATCCGACGGCAACGGGCCGGTCGATGCGTCCCTCAAGGCCATCGAGGCCCACGTCAAGAGCGGCGCCGAGATGGTTCTTTACTCTGTAAACGCCATCAGCGGCTCGACGGAAAGCCAGGGAGAAGTTACAGTCCGGTTACAAAACGCAGGGCGGGTGGTCAACGGTGTGGGTGCAGACCCCGACATCGTGGTCGCTTCGGCAAAGGCTTATTTGAGTGCGCTCAACAAGTTACAGAGCCAAGCTGAGAGAGTGGCGGCACAAGGTTAGGTTTTCAGGCGTTCCTTGGTATTCGAATGAAGAAGAGGATGCAAGTAACTGATATTGCGTGTCTTTTTTGATTTCGATACACTGCGGTCCTCGTTTGTTGCCGCTGGAGATTTATTGATGCCTGAAACCCGTCTACGTCGAGTTTCCATCCAGCGGTTCCTACCCGCCTTCAAGTTCCTCGCCGTGGCGCTGTGCGCCTCGGCGTTTTTGCTGCCTGGCGCCCAGGCCGCGAAGAAGGAAAAACCCGCTGCCGCCAAGTCCGCCGTCGCCAAGAAGGCGAAGGCCCCCGCCGAAACCAAGCAGCGCAATGCGTCCGCTTCCAAGGTGGCACGCGGCGGTCGCGCCGAGCAGGCCGACAAGGTCGTGCGCGGCGGTCGCAATGTTGTGGCCACCATCCACAAGAAGAACGGCAAGACCGTCGTTGCCGTGCAGCGCCGTTCGGTGGTGCGCGTCGAGACGCCAGCCCGCCAGTCCTTCGGCCAGATGGCCGGCCTGCACAGCACCGACGACGCACTCGACCTGAAGTCGAGCGTCGCCCTGGTGATCGATCAGGACACCCACGAGGTGCTGTTCAGCAAGAACGACCACGCCGTGCTGCCGATCGCTTCGCTCACCAAGCTCATGACCGGCCTGCTGATCAGCGAAGCCCACCTGCCGAACGACGAGCTCATCACCATCACGCAGGACGACGTCGACACCGAAAAGGGCAGCCGTTCGCGCCTGACCGTCGGCACCACGCTGTCGCGCGGCGAGCTGCTGCACCTGGCGCTGATGTCGAGTGAAAACCGCGCGGCGCACGCGCTGGGCCGCACCTACCCGGGCGGTCTCACGACCTTCGTGAGCATCATGAATGCCAAGGCCCGCATGCTCGGCATGAAGGACACGCGCTACGTGGAGCCCACGGGCCTGTCCAGCCGCAACCAGTCGAGCGCGCAAGACCTGGCGCTGCTGGTCAATGCCGCCTATTCGGACGCCACCGTGCGTTCGCTGTCCACGTCGCCGGAATACCAGGTCGAAGTCGGCAACCGCGTGCTGCAGTTCAACACCACCAACCGCCTTGTGAAGAGCCCGGAATGGGACATCGGCCTGCAGAAGACCGGCTACATCTCCGAAGCCGGCCAGTGCCTCGTGATGCAGGCCAAGGTGGCCGGGCGCAAGCTAATCATGGTGTTCCTGGATTCGGCCGGCAAGTTCAGCCGCATCGCCGACGCCGAGCGGGTTCGCCGCTGGGTCGAGGCCACGCACGCCGTGTCGGGTCCGCGCGGCTTCCAGGTTGCCGGCTGAGATCGATTGAGCGGGGAGGCCGTTAGCGGCCTGCCTGCTGCCCTCGTGGAGGGCTTACCGGCCGGCTCGCTGGAAAGAAGAAGAGTCGAAAGCAATCGGGCGCTCAGGCGCCCGTTGTCACGTTCGTGCCCGACGCAGGCGTCGCGGCCATTCCGTCCTTGAAGCCCAGCGCGCCCGAGATTTCATTGGCGGTCGCCTGCAGCTTGGGCAGCCAGCCTTCGTCGAGGCGATCGGCCGGGGCCGAGATCGACAGGCCCGCCACCAGCTTGCCCTGGTCGTCGTAGATGCCGGCGGCCATGCACCGCACGCCCAGTTCCAGTTCTTCGTTGTCGCGCGCGATGCCGTACTGGCGCGCCTTCGACAGCTCGCGCTCGAGCGCGGGCAGCTGGGTGATGCTGTTGCGGGTGTGGCCGGCCAGGCCGGTGCGCGTGGCGTAGCTGCGCACGCGCTGCGGATCGTCGGCGGCCAGGAACAGCTTGCCAGTCGAAGTCAGGTGCAGGGCGGCACGGCCGCCGATGGCGCGCACCACCTGCATGCCCGAGCGTTCGCTGTAGGCGCGCTCGATGTACACGATCTCGTCGCCCTGGCGCATGCTGAGGTTGACCGGCTGCTGCGTGAGCTTGTGCAGTTCGCGCATCGGCCCCAGGGCCGCGTCGCGCACGTTCAGGCGGCCCTTGACCAGGTTGCCCAGCTCCAGCAGGCGCATGCCGAGGCGGTAGCTGCCGGCTTCGGGCCGGTCGACGAAGCGGCCGACCGCGAGGTCATTGAGGATGCGGTGCGTGGTCGACGGGTGCAGCCCCGTCTTTTCGCTGATTTCCTTCAGCGAGATCGCTTCTTCGCGCGAGGCCAGGACGTCGATCAGCGAGAACATGCGCTCGATGACCTGGATGACGGGAGTGGCGGGAACGTCGGATAGGTTTTTTCTCATGGCGCAATGCGGTGATGACCGTGCGCCATTTTACCTTGTGAAATCGCTCGGTGCCTGCCAGTGGCCGTCCACCAACACTTCGTGCGGGGAAAAGCGGGCCTTGTAGTGCATCTTGGGGCTGCGCTCGATCCAGTAGCCCAGGTAGACGTGCGGCAGCCCCAGCTTGTGGGCCTGCTCGATCTGCCACAGCACGCTGTAGGTGCCGTAGCCGGCGCCGTCTTCGGGTTCGTAGAAGGTGTAGACGGCCGAGATGCCGTCGCTGAGCACGTCGAGGATCGACACCATCTTCAGCGCGCCCGGGCTGCCGTCGGGCAGGGTTTCGCGAAACTCGACCAGCCGCGAGTTGACGCGGCTTTGCAGCAGGAACTGGGTGTACTGGTCGATGCTGTCGTGGTCCATGCCGCCGCCCGAGTGGCGGCCGGTCTGGTAGCGCAGGTAGAGCTGGTAGTGCTCGGGCACGAAGCACAGCTTGAGCACGCGCGCCTGCAGGTCGGCGTGCTGCTTGGCGGTGCGGCGCTGGCTGCGGTTCGGCTTGAAGCTGTGCGCCAGCACGCGCAGCGGGATGCAGGCGCGGCAGCCGTCGCAATACGGCCGGTAGGTGAACATGCCGCTGCGCCGGAAGCCGCTGAGCACCAGGTCGGAGTAGGCGTCGTTGTGGATCAGGTGGCTGGGCGTGGCCACCTGCGAGCGGGCCTGGCGATCCGGCAGGTAGCTGCAGGGATAGGGCGCCGTCGCGTAGAACTGCAGCGTGTGAAGCGGAAGATCCTTGAGGTGCGTCACGTCACGTCACGTCGAAAGAAAAGGTCGCTCGGAAAGGAGTTCAGACCAGTATACGGGGTCGAATTGCCACTGCGGGCCCTCCTGTTTTCGGGCCTGGGCCACGTGTGCGACGAAGCGCGCGCGCGGCATTTCGCGGGCGCCGAGGCTGGCGAGGTGCGCGGTGTTCTGCTGGCAGTCGATCATCGCGATGCCGGCGCGGCGGCACAGCGCGACCAGGCCAGCCAGCGCGATCTTCGAGGCGTCGGGGCGGCGCGTGAACATCGACTCGCCGAACACCGCGCGGCCCAGCGCCACGCAGTAGAGCCCGCCCGCCAACTCGCCGTCTATCCAGGTTTCAACGCTGTGGGCGTGCCCGGCGCGGTGCAATTGCGTATAGGCCTTCACCATGTCCGGCACGATCCAGGTGCCCGACTGGCCGGCCCGCGCCGACTGCGAACACGCCTGGATCACCGTTCCAAAATCGTGATCGATGCGCAGCTCGCAGCCGGGCGTCGCGGCAAAACGGCCCAGCGTCTTGCGCAGCGAGCGATGCAGCCGGAAGTCGTTCACCCGCAGCACCATGCGCGGGTCGGGGCTCCACCACAGGATGGGCTGGTCGTCGCTGAACCAGGGGAAGACGCAGCGGCTGTAGGCTTGCATCAGAGTATCAACATCGAGCGAGCCGCCGGCCGCCAGCAGGCCGGGCACCGGGTCCCGTTCGTCCCACGCCGAAGAGGGGTCGGGCAGTGCATCTCCGGGTTCGAGCCAAGGCAGTTGTCGCATGGATGCAGGTATACACGGCTTCTCGAAAACGCAAGCCAGTTGAGGGAAAATCCCGCTCACACGGGAACAGTCCACAAGGCTGCGGCCCTGGTGCCACCGCCGATGGCACGCGAGACAACCCCACAAGACCCGTCGAAAAACCTATAGTGCACAGCTTGCTTTCGCAGTACCACAGCGGATCCGGCAGGCATGTGCAGGGCGCCGGGGATCAGCACAAGAGGACCACGTTGACCACTGAATCCAATCCCACGCGCTTCGGCAGCGGCCAGGCGGTGCGCCGCCTCGAGGACGAAAGCCTGCTCGCAGGCGCCGGCCGTTACACCGACGACGTCACGCTCTCCGAGCAGGCGCACCTCGTCTTCCTTCGCTCCCCCTATCCGCATGCGCGCATCGTGTCCATCGACACGTCCGCGGCCGTCGGCATGCCCGGCGTGCTGCGCGTGATCACCGGGGCCGACCTGGCCGAGGCCGGCGTCAAGCCGATGCCCGGCGCCGCCGGCTTCAAGCGCGCGGACGGCAGCGACAGCGCCAGCCCGCCGCGTCGCGCCCTGGCGCACGAGCGCGCGCGCTTCGTCGGCGAGCCGGTGGCAGCCGTCATTGCCGACACCGTGCAGCAGGCGCGCGATGCGGCCGAGGCCGTCATGGTCGACTACGAAGAGCTGCCGATGGTGGTCGACCTGCCGGGCGCGACCGCCGAAGGCGCGCCGCTCCTGTGCGAGGAGGCCACGGGCAACATCGCCGCCGAGATGCGTCACGGCAGCAGCGAAGCCGCCACCGCCGCGTTCGAGCGCGCCGCCCACGTGATCGCCCTGGACGTGAACAACCAGCGCGTGGTCGCGCTCACCATCGAGCCGCGCGCCGTGCTTGCCACGCACGACAGCAAGACCGACCGCCTCACGATCCGCATGAGCACCCAGATGCCTTCCGGCGTGCGCGATTCCGTCTGCGCGGCCATTGGCCTGGCGAAAGAAAAAGTGCGCGTGGTCGTGGGCGACGTCGGCGGCGGCTTCGGCATGAAGACCGGCGCCTATCCTGAAGACATCGCAGTCGCCTACGCCGCGCTGCAGGTGGGCCGGCCCGTGAAGTGGGTGGCCGACCGCAGCGAAGAGTTCCTGTCGAGCGCGCACGGCCGCGACATCGAGGCGCGCGCCGAAATGGCGCTGGACGCCGACGGCAAGATCCTGGCCCTGCGCATCAAGACGCTCGCCAACGTGGGCGCCTACGCCACCGGCACCGGCGTCGCGATCCAGCTGCTGATCGGCCCGTGGGTGCAGACCAGCGTCTACGACATCCAGACCATCGACTTCCATTTCAAGGCGGTGCTCACCAACACCGCGCCCACCGGCGCCTACCGCGGCGCGGGCCGGCCCGAGGCCATCTTCACCATCGAGCGCCTGATGGACGAGGCCGCGCGCCAGACCGGCATCGACCGCATCGCGCTGCGCCGGCGCAACTTCATCCGCCCCGAGCAGATGCCCTACAAGAACCCGATGGCGCAGACCTACGACACCGGCCAGTTCGAGTCGGTGATGGACCAGGCGCTGCAGCTGGCCGACTGGCAGGGCTTCGAGGCCCGCGCGGCCGAGTCCGCGGCGCGCGGCAAGCAACGCGGCCTGGGCATTGCCACGTTCCTCGAGTGGACCGGCGGCAACGTGTTCGAAGAGCGCGTGACCGTGTCGGTGCAGGCCGACGGCGTGATCGAGGTGTTCTCGGCCGTCAACGCCATGGGGCAGGGCATCGCGACCTCGCTCGCGCAACTGGCCGTCGATGCCTTCGGCGTGCCCATCGAGAAGGTGCGCGTCGTGCTCGGCGACACCGACCGCGGCGACGGCTTCGGCAGCGCCGGCTCGCGCTCGCTGTTCACCGGCGGCTCGGCCGTGCGCATCGGGGCCGAGCGCACCATCGACAAGGCGCGCGAACTCGCGGCGCAGGAGTTCGAGGCTTCCATCGACGACATCGTCTACAGCCGCGGCACCTTCATCGTGGCCGGCACCGACCTCGAACTCGACCTGTTCACCCTGGCCGCCAAGCAGCCGGGGCGCGAGATCTTCGTCGACTCCACCAGCACCGTGGCCGGCCCGAGCTGGCCCAACGGCTGCCACATCTGCGAGATCGAGCTCGACCCGCCCACCGGCGAGATCAGCGTCGTGGCCTACAGCTCGGTCAACGACGTGGGCCGCGTGGTCAACCCGATGATCGTGCGCGGCCAGCTCGAAGGCGGCGCGGTGCAGGGCATCGGCCAGGCGCTGTACGAGCAGGTGGTGTACGACAGCGAAACCGGCCAGCCCGTCACCGGCAGCCTCATGGACTACGCCGCGCCGCGTGCCGACATCGTCGACACCATGTTCCAGATGGAAATGGACGAATCCACGCCCTGCAAGAACAACCCGCTGGGCGTGAAGGGCGTCGGCGAGCTGGGCACCATCGGCGCCACGCCGGCCATCGTCAACGCGGTGGCCGACGCCTTCGCGCGCAACGGCCTCGGCGCCCGCGCGCCCCGCCTGCACATGCCGCTGAGCCCGTCGCGGGTCTGGCAGGCCATGCAGACGATCGACTGAGCGCCGCCGGCCGGTGATCGAAGGGCGACGAAAGTCATCATGCGCGTCACCACCGAACTGCAGACCGACGCGATCCGCGTCTCGACCTACCGCTGCGACGCGGGCGTCGGCGCGGCGCCGTTCACCGAGATGCACGAGACGCACTCGGTCTCGTACGTGCGCAAGGGCAGCTTCGGCTGCCGCGCGCTCGGCCGCGATTACGAGCTGGTGGCCGGCGCGGTGCTGGTCGGTGCACCGGGCGACGACTACGTCTGCACCCACGAGCACTTCGCCTGTGGCGACGAATGCCTGTCGTTCCACTTCTCGCCGGGCTTTGTCGACCTGATCGGCGCCGACCGGCGCAGCTGGCATGCCTCGGCGTTGCCGCCGCTGCCCGAGCTCATGGTGCTGGGCGAACTCGCGCAGGTCGCGGTCGAAGGCGGCAGCGACGTGGGCCTGGACGAGCTGGGCATGGGCTTCGCCAGCCGCTTCCTCGACATGGTGAAGGGGCGCGGCAAGCCCGCGGCGCCGCCGCCATCGGCCACGCCGCGCGACCGTCGCCGCGCGGTCGAGGCCGCGACCTGGATCGAGGCCCATGCCTCCGGCGAGATCGGCCTGGAAGACGCGGCCGCCCAGGCGGGCCTGAGCGCCTTCCATTTCCTGCGCCTGTTCTCCCAGGTGCTGGGCGTCACGCCGCACCAGTACCTCGTGCGCTCCCGACTGCGCCGCGCGGCCCGCCTGCTGGCGGACAGCGACCTTGCCGTGACCGACGTCGCCCTCGAAGCCGGCTTTGCCGACCTGAGCAACTTCGTGCGCACCTTCCACCGCGCGGCCGGCGTGTCGCCGCGCGGGTTCCGGCTCGCCGCCAAGGGCGACCGCAAGATTTTCCAAGACCGCCTGGCCGCGCTGCTTCACGATGACCGCTTGATCCACCCTTCAAGCAGGAAGTCATCGCCATGTACGACCACATCGGACTGAAAGTCAAAGACCTCGCCGTGAGCCGGCGCTTCTACGAAGCCGCGCTCGCGCCGCTCGGCCATGTGCTGGGCTCCCACGACGACAGCTACGCCGGCCTCGGCCCGGCCGGCGAACCGGCGCTGTGGCTCTATGCCACGAAAGATGCCAAGGGCCCCGGCACGCACATCGCGTTTCGCGCGCCCGACCATGCGGCCGTCGCCGCCTTCCACAACGCCGGCTTGAAGGCCGGCGGCACCGACAACGGCGGCGCGGGGCCGCGCGCCGACTACAGCCCGACCTACTACGCGGCCTTCCTCATCGACCCCGACGGCAACAACGTCGAGGCCGTCTGTCCCTGACACGAAAGGCACCGACCCCATGGCCACCGTCTACAAGGAATTCATCGTCGAGGCCGATGCCGCGCAGGTGTGGGACGCGCTGCGCGACTTCGGCGCCGTGCACACGCGCCTCGCGCCGGGCTTTCTCACCGGCTGCGAACTCGACGGGCAGGGCGCCCGCATCGTCCACTTCGCCAACGGCCTCGTGGCGCGCGAGCTGCTCGTGGCCCTCGACGACGAGAACCGCCGGCTGGCCTACACCGTGACCGACGGCAAGGCCACGCACCACCACGCGTCGGCCCAGGTGTTCGCGCACGGCGAAGGCCGGTCGCGCTTCGTCTGGATCACCGATGTGCTGCCCGACGGGCTCGCGGCGTACGTCGAGCCCATGATGGCGCAGGGCGGCGCTGCCATGAAGAAGACGCTGGAGAAGGCCAACGCACGATGAGCACGCCGACAACACCGGCCGCGAACGAGATCCTGGCGGTCGTGCAGCGCTACGCGCAGGCCTGGGCCGCGAACGACCTCAAGGCCATCGTCGACTGCTACCACGACGAGGTCGTCTTTCACTACTTCGGCTGCAGCCCGCTCGCGGGCACGCACCGGGGCAAGGCGGCCTGCCTCGCGGTGCTCAAGCAGGTGAAGGAGCGCACGAACCGCCGGCTCGTCGCGATCCGCGACGTGCTGGCCGGCGAGCATTTCGGGCTGATCGTCGCCGTCGAGCAGTTCGAACACCAGGGGCGCCCGGTCGAGCTGGAGCGCCAGCTGCGCTACGCCGTGAGAGACGGCAAGCTCCGCGAATGCTGGATCTACGACGAAGACCAGCGGCTCGTCGACGAGATGCTGTCGCCCGCCGCTCAGAAGTCTTCGAGCGGCAGCCCCACGTAGTTTTCCGCCAGCGCGGTCGACGCCGCGCGCGAGTGCACGAGGTAGTCGAGTTCGGCTTCCTGGATCTTCTGGCCGAAGGCGCCCGTCTCGGGAAAGCGGTGCATCAGCGAGGTGAACCACCACGAGAAGCGCTCGGCCTTCCAGACCCGGCGCAGGCACATGTCGGAATAACGGTCCAGCGCCGAAGCCGACTTCTCGTTGTAGAAAATCTCCAGTGCGCGCGACAGGTACCCCACGTCGGCGGTCGCGAGGTTGAGCCCCTTGGCGCCGGTCGGCGGCACGATGTGCGCGGCGTCCCCGGCCAGGAACAGCGAGCCGAAGCGCATCGGCTCGGCGACGAAGCTGCGCAGCGGCGCAATGCTCTTTTCGAGCGACGGGCCGGTCACCAGCCGTTCGCGCGCTTCGGGGTCCAGGCGCGCGCGCAGCTCGTTCCAGAAGGCCTCGTCGCTCCAGTTCTCCACCTTCTCTTCGGTCGGCACCTGCACGTAGTAGCGCGAGCGCGTGGCGCTGCGCATGCTGCACAGCGCAAAGCCACGTTCGGTGTTCGCGTAGATGAGTTCGTGCGACACCGGCGGCACGTCGGCCAGCACGCCGAGCCAGCCGAAGGGGTAGACCTTCTCGTAGGTCTGGATCGCGTCGGCCGGCACGCTGGCGCGGCTCACGCCGTGGTAGCCGTCGCAGCCGGCGATGAAGTCGCACTCGATCTCGTGCGTCTGGCCGTCTTTCTCGTAGCGAACGCGCGGCTTGGCCGAATCGAAGTCGTGCAGGCTGACGTTGGCTGCGCTGTAGATCGTCGTGAGGCCTTCGGCCGTGCGCGCTTCCATCAGGTCGCGCGTCACCTCGGTCTGGCCGTACACCGTGACCTGCTTGCCGCCCGTGAGGCCATGCATGTCGATGCGATGGCGCGCGCCCTTGAACAGCAGCTCGATGCCGTCGTGCGGCAGGCCCTCGGCCTTGGCACGGGTGTCGACGCCCGCGCGCGCCAGCAGGTCCATCGTGACCTGTTCGAGCACGCCGGCGCGGATGCGGCCCAGCACGTAGTCGCCGCTCTGGCGCTCCACGATGATGTTGTCGATGCCTGCCTTGTGCAGCAGCTGGCCGAGCAGAAGGCCGGCGGGGCCTGCGCCGATGATGGCGACCTGGGTGCGCATGTTCGTGTCTCCGAAAGGGTTTTGCCAAGCGTAGGGCGCGGCCGGCCGGTTGGGGCGGCGGCTGGCGAGGCTCTGTGCGATCATGCGAACGCGTGCGCGATCATCGCGCAACACTTCTTCAGCCGACCGATCCACGACGAACTCCCGACGACGAATGACCATCGCCCGCGCCGACTTCATCGAGGGCATCGCCAAGGGCATGGCGGTGCTCGAAAGCTTCGACACCGAGCGCCAGCGCCTGAACGCGACGCTGGCGGCCGAGCGCGCCGGCCTCACGCGCGCCGCCGCCCGGCGGCACCTGCTCACGCTGGCCCACCTGGGCTACCTGGAAACCGACGGCAGCTACTTCTGGATGGCGCCGAAGGTGCTGCGCTTCTCGGGCAGCTATCTGGCCTCGTCGCGCCTGCCGCGCGCGCTGCAGCCCACGCTGAACCGGCTCGCGGCGCAGACGGGCGAGTCGTTCTCGGCCGTGGTGCTCGACGGTGAAGAGGTGGTCATCGTCGCGCGCAGCGGCAGCTACGGCACGCCGACGCGCGTGCTGGCCTACGGCCTGCACCTGGGGGCGCGCCTGCCGGCCCACGCCACCTCGACCGGGCGCGTGCTGCTGGCCGCCATGGCCGCCACGCAGCTCACGCAGTGGCTCAAGGGCCGGCACCTGGCGCGGCTCACGCCGCACACCATCACCCAGGCGCGCGCGCTGCGCCAGCGCATCGCGCAGGTGCGCAAGGACGACTACTGCTTCGCCAGCGAAGAGCACGAACTCGGCGTGCAGGCGCTGGCGGTGCCGCTGCGCGACATGCAGGGCCACACGGTGGCCGCGCTCAACGTGGTGCTGTCGGGCACGCGCTACCAGGAAGAGACTCTGCAGCGCGAGATGCTGCCGCTGCTGTTCGAGGCGGCGCGCGAGGTGCGCTCCCTCCTGTGAACGAAGGCGCGCTGAACTTTCGACGCCAGCACGGCCTCGAACCCCCGAAACGGACACCACCATGCGACTCCTGCTTCTCGAAGACGACGTGATGATCGGCGAGGCCGTGCTCGACCTGCTGCGGGCCGAGCAGTACGCGGTCGATTGGGTCAAAGACGGCGATGCTGCCGAATCTGCATTGCGCACCCAGCAGTACGACCTCGTGCTGCTCGACCTGGGCGTGCCGCGCCGCGACGGCCTGGAGGTGCTGCGCGCCCTGCGTGCACGCAAGCAGCGCATGCCGGTGCTGATCGCCACCGCGCGCGACTCGGTGCAGCAGCGCATCGAAGGCCTCGATGCCGGCGCCGACGACTACGTGCTCAAGCCCTACGACCTCGACGAGCTGCTGGCGCGCATCCGCGCCTTGCTGCGGCGCGCATCGGGGCGCGCCGAGCCGGTCTACGAGCACATGGGCGTGAGCATCAACCCCGCCACGCGCGAGGTCGCGGTGAACGGCGAGCCCGTGGTGCTGTCGGCGCGTGAATGGGCCGTGCTCGAGCCGCTGCTGGCCCGCCCGGGCATGGTGCTTTCGCGCGCCCAGCTCGAAGAAAAGCTCTACGGCTGGAAGGACGAGATCAGCAGCAACGCGGTCGAGGTCTATGTGCACGGCCTGCGCAAGAAGCTCGGCGCCGAGTTGATCCGCAACGTGCGCGGCGTTGGCTACATGGTGCCCAAGGCATGAGGCGCCGCGTGATGCGATGGACAGGATCGCTGCGCGCGCGGCTGCTGGTGTTCCTGCTCGCCGCCATCGTGCTCGCGGCCGGCGCGCAGGCGCTGGTGGCCTACCGCACGGTGCTGAAAGAGGCCGACGACATCTTCGATTACCACATGCAGCAGATGGCGCTGTCGCTGCGCGCGGGCCTGCCGCCGAGCGCCGCCGTGGGTGGCCTTGGCGGCGCGGAGCAGAACTTCGATTTCGTGGTGCAGGTGTGGACCGTCGACGGCGTGCGCATCTTCGAGTCGGCCGAAGAAGCCGCGCTGCCGCAGCTCGCGGTGCTGGGCTTTGCCGACGTGCGCGCCCGCGGCACGACCTACCGCGTGTTCTCGATGCAGACGCGCGGGCTGGTGATCCAGGTGGCGCAGGACATGGCGGCGCGCCGCCACATGGCCGGCTCGCTCGCGCTGCGCACCATCGTGCCCGTGGCGCTGATGGCGCCGCTGTTGATGCTGGTCGTGTGGTGGGTGGTGAGCCTGTCGCTGGCGCCCGTGGCGCGCGTGCGCCGGCAGGTGGCATCGCGGCAGGCCGACGACCTCTCGCCCGTGAGCGAAGAGAACCTGCCCGAAGAAGTGCGCCCGCTGGTGCAGGAACTCAACCTGCTGTTCGGCCGCGTGCGCCATGCCTTCGATGCGCAGAAGCACTTCGTGGCCGATGCCGCGCACGAGCTGCGCTCGCCGTTGGCGGCGCTCAAGCTGCAGGTGCAGGGCCTGCAACGCGCCCCCGATGATGCGGCGCGCACGCTGGCCGTGAGCCGGCTGTCGGCCGGCATCGACCGCGCCACGCGCCTGGTCGAGCAGATGCTGGCGCTGGCCCGGCACGAGGCCAGCGTGGCTGCGGGCGCCAAGCCCGAGACGGTCGACCTGGCCGAGGTGGCGCGCCTGGCGATCTCCGATGCGGTGGCGGCTGCGCAGGCGCGCCGCATCGACATCGGCGTGGCGCAGTCCGACGCGGGCGCGACCGTGAGCGGCCAGCCCGAGGCGCTGCGCATGCTGCTGCGCAACCTGATCGACAACGCCGTGAAGTACACGCCCGAAGGCGGGCGGGTCGACGTCGGTCTCGTGAAGCGCGCCGACGCGGTGGAGCTGCGCGTGGACGACAGCGGCCCCGGCTTGCCCGAGGCCGAGCGCGCGCGCGTGCTCGATCGCTTCTACCGCTCGGGCGAGCCGCAGGCGCCGGGCAGCGGGCTGGGGCTGGCCATCGTGAAGTCGATCGCCGACCTGCACGGCGCCACGGTGGCGCTGGACAAGTCCACGAGCCTCGGTGGGCTGTGCGTGCGGGTGACGTTCGCTCCCGCCAAAGAGTGAATTCCGCTTAAGCGACGCCTAAGTCAAGGCCGCGACATTCCTTTCACCGTGTTTGCGCTTCGGCGCAGGATTGAAAGGAATCGAAGAATGAAAACCGCCTTGACTTCCCCCCGTGCCCTCGTGATCGCGCTGGCCAGCGCCGGCGTGATCGGCGCCGTCGGCGCCGGGGCCTACACCAGCGCCCGTGCCGTGAATGCCCCGGCCACTACTGCCGCCGTGGCCGCGCCGGCCGCGATGGTCACCTTGCCCGACTTCTCGACCATCACCTCGCGCGACGGCCCGGCCGTGGTCAACATCAGCGTGACCGGCACCGAGAAGGCCCCGGACGACGACACGATGGCGCAGCTGCAGGGCATCGACCCCGACGATCCGATGTTCCAGTTCTTCCGCCACTTCCAGGGGCAGATGGGACCGCGCGGCCAGCAACAGCAGCAGCGCGCCGTGCCGGTGCGCTCGCAGGGCTCGGGCTTCATCGTGGACCCGAGCGGCATCATCATGACCAACGCCCACGTGGTGAAGGACGCGAAGGAGGTCACCGTCAAGCTGACCGACCGCCGCGAGTACCGCGCCAAGGTGCTGGGCGCCGATGCCAAGACCGACATCGCGGTGCTCAAGATCGACGCCAAGAACCTGCCGGTGCTCGCGCTGGGCAACACCAAGGACCTGAAGGTCGGCGAATGGGTGCTGGCCATCGGCTCGCCCTTCGGCTTCGAGAACACCGTGACGGCGGGCGTGGTGAGCGCCAAGGGCCGTTCGCTGCCCGACGACAGCTACGTGCCCTTCATCCAGACCGACGTGGCCGTGAACCCCGGCAACTCGGGCGGGCCGCTGCTCAATGCGCGCGGCGAGGTGGTCGGCATCAACTCGCAGATCTACAGCCGCAGTGGCGGCTACCAGGGCGTGTCGTTCGCCATTCCGATCGATGTGGCCGTGCAGGTGAAGGACCAGATCGTCGCCACCGGCAAGGCCACGCATGCGCGCCTGGGCGTCGCGGTGCAGGAGGTGAACCAGGCCTTCGCCGATTCGTTCAAGCTCGACAAGCCCGAAGGCGCGCTGGTCTCGAACATCGAGAAGGGCGGCCCCGGCGACCATGCCGGCCTGAAGGCGGGCGACGTGATCCGCAAGGTCGACGGCCAGGCCATCGTGTCCTCGGGCGACCTGCCGGCCGTCATCGGCCAGCAGGCGCCGGGCAAGAAGGTCACGCTCGAGGTGTGGCGCCAGGGCGAGCGCCAGGAGCTGCAGGCCAAGCTGGGCGACGCGAGCGACAAGCCGGCGCAGGTCGCCAAGGCCGACAACACGGCGGGGCAGGGCAAGCTCGGCCTGGCGCTGCGCCCGCTGCAGCCGCAGGAACAGCGCGCGGCCTCGGTCGACGGCGGCCTGCTGATCGAGGACGTGGCGGGCCCCTCGGCGATGGCCGGGGTGCAGGCCGGCGACGTGCTGCTGGCCATCAACGGCACGCCGGCCAAGAGCCTGGAGCAGGTGCGCCAGGCGGTGGCCAAGGCGGACAAGTCGGTGGCGCTCTTGATCCAGCGCGGCGAGGACAAGATCTTCGTGCCGGTGCGCCTGGGCTGACCGGCCCGGCCGGGCTCAGGGCAGCGCGCAGGGCCAGTCGAGCGACACGCGCGTGCCGCCGGCCTGCGCGTCGGCCCGCTCGATCTGCAGCCGCGCCCCGATGGCCTGCGCCCGCGAACGCATGTTCGCGAGGCCGTGGCCACCGGGGCGTTCGTTCGCCGGCAGCCCGCGGCCGTTGTCGGTGAGCACGATGCGAACCAGCGGCGGCGTCTGCTCGCCGTGCCAGCCCACATGCATCACGATGCGCGTGGCGCCGGCGTGCTTCAACACGTTGGTGAAGGCCTCGAGCAGGATGCGTTGCAGCTGCAGTGCGGCCTGCGCGGCAAAGGGCGCGAGCGTGGGGATGAGCGCCACGTCCCACACCAGCTCGATGCCCGCCGCGTCCAGCCGGGGCTGCAGGCGGTAGCGCAGCGTGGCCAGTACGGTCGTCAGGTCGTCGTGCATGGGCTGCAGCGAATCGACGGCCATGCGCATCTCGTCGAGCGCCAGCTTCACGTGCTCCTCGACCACGTCGCGGTCGGGCGCGGGCTGATTCACCACATTGAGCAGGCCCACGAGCTGCGAGCCCACGCCGTCGTGGATCTCCCGCATGATGCGCTGGCGCTCCAGCAGCACGGCCTGTTCTTCCTGCTGCTTGCGCACGGTTTCGAAGGCGCCGCGCAGCTGTTCTTCGCGCTCGGCCACGCGCGCGGCGAGGTTGGCGTTGAGCGAACGGTAGTCGGCCACGGTGCGGCTGTAGCGCTCCACCACGAGGCCGGCCAGGATCATCACGAAGAAGAAGATCGCGTGCGAGGTGAGCGTGTAGTAGGCGCCGCCGAACAGGCCCATGCGCACCAGCAGCAGGTCGTGCGCGCCAGCCAGGATGGCCAGCGTGCCCGCCGCCATCAGCACGCCCGCGATGCGCCGCCGCGCCACCAGCGCGCCGTGCACCACGTAGGGCAGGCAGATGGTGCTCGTGACCTGCAGGATCGCCAGCCCCGTGGTCCACAGCGCCGGCAGCGCGAAGGCGAAGGAGGCGCAGGCCAGCACCACCGACAGCGCCAGCGCGCCGTAGATGGAGCGCACCAGCCAGGGCGGATTGCGGTCGAGCACCAGCAGCACGAAGCGCGCGATCAGCCCGATGTGGCAGGCGTAGCAGACCGCCACCACGGCGCCCCACAGCGGCCAGGGCACGGGCCCTTCGGTCAGCACGCGGTCGAGGTTGCGCGCCACGCCCGAGAGCGCGGCCAGCGCGAAGCAGCCGTAGAGCGCGTCGCGCTGGCGCAGCCACAGCCCCGCGGCCAGGCCGCCCATCAGCAGCAAGCTCACGGCATAGACGATGGCCGAGGTGTTGCGCCAGTTCTGCTGCGAGCGGTGCAGCGGGGCCAGCGAAGCCTCGGGGCCGTAGAGCACGCTGGCCAGCCCGCCGCCGCGCTGGCGCTGGATGGTGGCCTGGATGAGCAGTTCCTGCGGCTGGCCGTCGCCGCGCCGCAGGGCGGCGGCCAGCGGGATCAGCAGATTGGCCTTACCTGCGTCGTAGGCCGGGTCGCCGAGCACGCCGTAGTTGGCGACCAGCGCGCCGTTGAACCACACGGCGGCCTGGTTGCCCAGGCCCGACATCAGCAGGGCCTGGGCGTCGTCCGCGCGGGCGGCGTCCGGGGGCAGCACGATGCGGTAGCTGGCCTTGCCGCCGCGCCCCGGAAACTCGTGGTCCCAGCGGAAGGGTAGCGCCACCTGCCGCACCTGCATCGGCAGGCCGTCGGGCTCGAGGCTGGCTTCGGCCCAGTCCACGTCGGTGGTGCCCGGCGGGGTGGCAGCGTGGGCGAAGGGGGCTGCGAGCACCAGCCACAGCAGCAGTTGCAGCACGGCTTGCATGCGGGAAAAGAAGGGGCGGCTCACGCGGCTAGGAAAGCCGGCCTGGAGGGCGGGTCGCCAACACGGCGTCCGAGGGTGGGGGCGCATCCAGCTTGCCGTAGATGTTTCTGATATGGGTTTGAACCGTCGATGCGGAGACTCCCATCTGCGCGCCGATTTCGGCATAGGTGAAACCACGAGACACCCGGTCGAGCACTTCGGCCTCGCGCGACGAGAGGTGCCCGGGCGCGCCGTCGGAGGCCTGCCAGCGGCGCAGCAGCTGCCGCGCGATGCCCGGCGGCAGCGGGGAGCCGCCGGCGCCCAGGTGGCGCAGGTGCGCCGCCAGGTCGGCCTCGGTGCCGTCCTTGAGCAGGTAGCCGCGCGCGCCGGCCTCGAAGGCCTGCACCATGTGGGTCTCGTCGCCGAAGATCGTCAGCACCATCACCGCGCAGGCCGGCTGCATGCGGCGGCACTGGCGGATCACCTGCAGGCCGGGGTGGTCGGGCAGGCCGAGGTCGACCAGCAGCACGTCGACCGGGTTGTCCGTGAGCCAGTTCAGGATGTCGACCGCGTTCGAGGCGCTGAAGGCCAGCGCCAGTGCGGGGTCGGCGCCGATCACGCGGGCGATGCGCTCGCGCATGCCGCTGTCGTCCTCGACCACGGCGACCTGGGTGGCGGTCAGGGGCATGGCGGGCTTCCGCAGGCGAGACCGGGGCCGAGGCGCATGGGCAGATCCGTTTCCGTTCGGAGGTTGCAGGTGCCGCAAGCCTATCGGCCGGTATCGAGCGAGCCCATCCTATAGACGGGGGATGGGGGTACCCTGCCGGCGCGCGATGGTGTCCAGCCGTGCGGCGACCTGCGCCACGTGCTGCACCAGTTCGGGAGGCGACTCGATCTCGATGTCGTGGCCCAGGCAGCCCAGCCACACGGCCAGCGCGTCGAGCGAACTGGCGCCGATGACGACGCGCGTGCGGTCCGCGTCGAGGGCTTCGGGCACGCCGCCCACCCAGCCCAGGTGCGGTTCCAGCGCCGCGAGCGGGGCATGCACGATCACGCGCGCGTGGTGCAGGTAGGGCGAGACCTTGAGCGCGTGTTCCATGTAGGCCTCGACGTCGCCCAGCGGCAGGCGGCGCGCGGTGAAGCGCGCGCCCGTCGGTTCGGCGTCGACGATGCGGTCGAGACGGAAGGTGCGCCAGTCCTGGCGCGCCGTGTCCCAGGCCAGCAGGTACCAGCGCTGGCCGGTCTGCACCACGCGATGCGGCTCCACCGTGCGCGCCGTGGCGGTCTGGTGGTGGTCCTGGTAGCCGAAGCGCAGTTCGCGCCGCTCGGTGCAGGCCTCGGCGAACATCGACACCGCCTTCACGCGCACGCCCGACTTGCTGCGCATCACCGGCACCACCGAGGCGCGCACGCTGCCCAGGCGGCGCTGCAGGCGCGGCGGCATCAGCTGGTCGAGCTTGGCAAGGGCGCGCATCGAGGCGTTGCCGATGTCGCCTTCGCCCGTGCCGGCATGGCCGAGCGCCAGCGCCACGGCAATGGCTTCTTCATCTTCCAGCAGCAGCGGGGGCAGGGCGCTGCCCGCACCCAGCCGGTAGCCGCCGGCCACGCCCGAGGTGGAGTCGACTGTGTAGCCGAGGCTGCGCAGCCGGTCGACGTCGCGGCGCAGCGTGCGCTCGGTGATCTCCAGGCGCTCGGCCAGGGCGGCGCCGGTCCAGGCGCGCTGGGCCTGGAACAGCGCGAGCAGGCGAAGCAGGCGGGCGGAAGCGGACAGCATGGGCTGCATCATGCCGGCGATCGAGGACAGAATCTGTCCGCAATGGGTCGTAGCCTCGGGTTTCATCCACTCGTTTCCACGGACACCGACCATGAAGAAGACCTATCACGGCAGCTGCCACTGCGGCAAGGTGCGCTTCCAGGCGCTCATCGACCTCGCCGCGGGCACCGGCAAGTGCAACTGCTCGATCTGCATGAAATCGCGCGGCTGGGGCGCCATCGTCAAGCCGGCCGACTTCACGCTGCTGTCGGGCGAAGAAGACCTGTCGAGCTACCAGTTCGGCTCGTTCAGCGCCGAGCACCTGTTCTGCCGCCATTGCGGCGTCAAGTCCTTCGGGCGCGGCAACGTGCCAGAGATCGGCGGCGCGTACGTCAGCGTGAACGTCTCCTGCCTGGACGACGCGACGCTCGAAGAGCTGTCCACCGCGCCGGTGCGTTACATGGACGGTCGCCACAACAACTGGTTCGAGGTGCCGGCGGAGGTGCGCTATCTCTGAGATGACCGATGGCCCCGCGCTTTCGGCTGAGAATGCCTGTTGCTTCACCTGCTGCGAACGAAAACAATGAACGACGAACTCGAAGCCCGCATCCGCTCGGGCCAGGCGCTGTCCGAATCGATGGGCAACTTCCACGTGACCGGTTGGGACGCCGAGCACAAGACGCTGAAGGCCGCCTTCACCGTGCGGCGCGAGTACTGCCACACGAACGGCACGATCGCCCAGGGCGGCTTCATCACCGCCTGGCTCGACGCGGCCATGGCCCATGCGGTCATGCACGACACCGAGCAGGCGCAGACGGTCTTCAGCCTGGAGATCAAGGTGAGCTTCTACGAGAAGGTCGGCCCCGGCGAAGGCCGCGTCGAGGGGCGCGTGATCCGGCGCGGGAAGCGCGTGGCGTTCCTCGAAGCCGCGCTCTACAACCCCGATGGGAAGCTGGCCGCAGAGGCCACGTCGACCGGGATACTGGCGAGTCTCTAGAGCCAGGCCTGCCCGACCTGGGCCTGTATCTCCCGGATCACCGCCTCTTTTTCCTGGTTGTAGACCTGCGGGTTGGCCGGGTCGATGGCGTGGGCGCGGTCCTTGGCTTCTTCGTACTTCCTGCGCAGGTCCGGGCGCCGGTCGAGCACTTCCATGAACGCCAGCGAATCGGCATGCACCGGGTCGCCGCGATGGCAGATGTGCAGGTTGAGGTTGAACCTGCGCCCGCCGTGCAGCACGGACGCGCAGACGTAGGGCTTCTCGTCCGTGTCGACCCACACGGGGCGGCGGTGAAACCCGAGGGCCTCGAATTCCGCCTGAGCCATGCGCAGGTCATCATGAAGTGTGATCGCCGCGATGTCGACCATCGGCTTTCCTCGCAGGCCGACGATGGCCGTGCTACCGATGTGCACCAGTTCCACGCCATCGAGCTGCGCTTGCACGTCACGCTGCACCTGCGCGAACACCTCGGCGTACGCCGGGTCGTAAGGCAGGATGTGGCGCTGGTCCAGGCTCTCGTCGAAGGCGAGGAGCTTCATCGCACGATGCGCGCGAGCCAGGCCAGCAGCACGGCCACGACTTCGTCGCGGTTGGTCTCGTTGAGCGTCTCGTGGCGTGCGCCGCCGAACAGATGGCACGACACGTCGCGCAGGCCGGCCTCGCGGTAGCGCTGCACCAGCGGGTAGAACCACTCGGCCTTGTTGCTGACCGGGTCCTGGTCGCCGGTGAACAGGTACAGCGGCAGCTCGGGCCGGATGCGCGTCTGCATCGCGGCGGGCGTGAGTTCGTCGAGGCTGGCGAACATGGAGCCCATGCCTTCGGCCGACACGGTGAAGCCGCACAGCGGGTCGGCGATGTAGGCATCGACCTGGGCCGGATCGCGGCTGAGCCAGTCGAAGGGCGTGCGCACGTCGGGCAGCGCGGCGTTCATGTCTTCGAGACGGAAGCCGCTTTGCAGCGCCCCGCCCAGCAGGTCGAGCGCCGTGGTGCCCGACAGCACCGCGCCCGACAGCAGCTCGCTGTGCCGCACCAGGTAGTACTGCGTGGCGAACGAGCCCATGCTGTGGCCGACGAGGACCAGCGGCAGCCCGGGGTGCTCGGCGCGTGCGTGACGGCTGAGCAGCGCCATGTCGTCCACGAGGCCGGCGAATCCGCGCGGGCCGAACTCGCCAAGTTCGTCGCGCGCGGCGGCGCCGGGGCCGTGGCCGCGGTGCTCGTTCGCGTAGACGACGTAGCCGGCCTGCGTGAGCGCATCGGCCAGCGGCCGGTAGCGCAGCGAATGCTCGCCCATGCCATGCGCCAGTTGCACGATGGCGCGCGGCGCGGTGCCCTGCCAGCGGTGGGCCTCCACCGGATGGCCGTCGTTGGCGGTCAGTTCGAAGTGGGTCTCGGTGCTCGGCATGCGGGGTCCTCCAGGGAAGTGGACTTGCATCCTAATCGTTGACGGCCCGCAGCATGGCCTTGCGCAGCCACGCCTGCGCCGGGTCCTTGTCGGTCACTGCGCGCCAGGCCATCCGCAACTGGTAGCTCGGGCTGTCGAAGGGCAGGGGCTCGCAGCGCAGGCCGCTTTGCGCCGACAGCGCCAGCGCCACGTGCTCGGGCACCGTGGCCAGCAGGTCGGTGCCGGCGAGCACGGCGGGCAGGCTGCCGAACTGCGGCACCGAGAAGAGCACGTCGCGCTGGCGTCCGAGTTCGCCCAGCGTTTCGTCGACGGTGCCGCACAGGTCGCCGGCATAGGTCACGAGCAGGTGGCGCCGGCGGCAGTAGTCGTCGAGCGACAACCTGCCGGGCGCGGTGTCGGCGCGCAGCACGGCAAAGCGCGCGGTGCGGACCTTGCGCACCTTCGCATCGGCGGGCAGGTCTTTCAGGAAGGACATCACCGCGCTGACACGTCCCTGGTCGAGGTAGCGCATGGCGTTGCGGTAGCAGACGGTGAGCGTCACCAGCTTGGCGCCGGGCACTTCGGTGCTCAGGGCGCGCAGCAGGCGGGGCAGCATCGCGATTTGCAGGTCGTCGGTCAGGCCGATGCGGAACACCGGCGCGGCGCGCGCCGGTTCGAAGTCGGCCTGCGCGCGGAACGTGGCCTCGATCTGCGCGAGCGCGGGGCCCAGGCCCTGCATCAGGGCGAGTGCCCGCGCGGTGGGTTCCATCACGCGGCCCTGGCGCACCAGCAGCGGATCGCCGGTGAGATCGCGCAGTCGCGCGAGCGCATGGCTCACCGCGGGCTGGCCGAGGTTCAGCCGCTCGGCGGCGCGGCTGACGTGGCGCTCGCGCATGAGCGCGGCCAGCACAGTGAGCAGGTTCAGGTCGATGCGGTTGAGTTCGATGGGTTTCATCGGGGTCGGGGCGTTATCGATGGTGCGCATAGCGACTATCCCGCGAATCGATTTCCTTGATGACGCTGCGGCCTCTAGATTGAAGCCATCGGTCATTCAAGAAAAGAAGGAGAGTTGTCATGAGCAGGATGGTTCGCTTCCACGCATTCGGCGGTGCCGAGGTGCTGAAGCTCGAAGAGGTCGCGGTGCCGGCGCCGGGCATTGGCGAGGTGCGCATCGCGGTGCAGGCCATCGGCCTGAACCGGGCCGACGCGTTGTGGCGCGAGAACCTGTACATCGAAGACGCGACGTTGCCGGCGGGGCTGGGCAACGAAGCCGCCGGCGTCATCGAGGCCGTGGGCGAGGGCGTCGAAGGGCTGGGCGTGGGCGACAGGGTCGCGGTGCTGCCGGGGGCGAGCCAGGGGCTGTATCCGACCTACGGCGACCGCATCCTCTTTCCGGCCGCGCACGTGGTGCGGTATCCCGCCAACCTGTCGGTCGCGCAGGCTGCGGGCGCCTACATGGCCTACCTCACGGGCTACTTCCCGATGTTCGAGATGGCACGGCTGCAGCGCGGTCAGGTGATGCTGGTCACCGGGGCGTCATCGGGCACCGGCATCGCGGCGCTGCAGATGGCGCGCGTGGCGGGCATCGTCGCCATCGCGGTCACGCGCACGGCCGCCAAGCGCGACGCGCTGCGGAAAGCAGGCGCGACGCATGTGGTCGTGACGGACGAAGAAGACGTGGTCGAGCGCGTGCTGGCGCTCACCGAAGGCCGCGGTGTCGACCTGGTGTACGACGGCGTGGGCGGCGCGCAGGTCGAGCGGCTCGGCGACGTGGTCGCGCATGGCGGCTGGTATGTGCTGTATGGCCTGTCGGGCGGCGCCGAATTCAGGTTTCCGGTGATTGCGCAGTTCCGCAAGAGCTGGCGCTTCCACGTCTACAAGGTGCTGGAGCACACGGGTGCCGCCACCATGGGTTTGCCGCGCGACGAAGGTGCATTGGGCCGTGCGCTGGCTTTCATCGATGCGGGCCTTGCCGATGGCACGCTGCATGTGCGCATCGACCGCAGCTTCGCGCTCGACGACGTGGTGCAGGCCCATCGCTACCTCGAGCGCGCCGGGCACATCGGCAAGGTTGTGCTCGAGGTCTGATCGACGTTCAGGCGGCGGAGGTCAGCCGGTACCAGGCCACCCCGTCGTCGGCGACGTCGCACGCGATCTCGCCGCGGTGGCGCAGGTAGTTGAGGCAGGCGAGGCTTTCACCGGTGGCCATGCCCAGCAACGGCACGTCGGATTCGGCGATGCTGCGCGCGAACAGGCTCGTGAACACATCGACCGCGCGCTTCGGCGTCTTCAATGCGTTACGCAAGCGGTCGAGCGAGCGCTCCTGCCCGTGCTGCAGCCGGTCGATGCGCGCATGCAGGCCGCGGAAGCACTCGTTGTGCGACGGCAGCACCAGCACGTCGTCGGGCACTTCGCGCTTGAGCTTGGCGAGCGAGGAGAGCCAGTCGGCCATCGGGTCGGCGTCGGGTTCGACGGGCGAGACCGACACGTTGGATGAGATGCGCGGCAGGATCTGGTCGCCCGAGATCAGCACCTTCAGGTCGGGGCAGTACAGGCACGCGTGCTCGGGCGAATGGCCGTTGCCGGTGACGACGCGCCAGTCGTGCGCGCCGATGCGCAGCACCTCGCCGTCGCGCAGGCGCCGGAAGCTGTCGGGCAGCGGGTGGATGTGCTTGCCGAAGTTGCCGAAGCGCGTGCGGTAGGTCTCGATGGCCGCCTCGCCCCAGCCGGCGCGGCGGTAGAAGGCGATGGCGTCGTCGGGCGCTTCGCGGCCGGTGTCGGACACCATCACGCGGCACATGAGGTATTCGGAGCGGGTCATCCACAGCCGCACGCCGAACTTGCGCGTGAGCCAGCCGGCCATGCCGACGTGGTCGGGGTGCATGTGCGTCACGAAGACGCGGGTGAGGCCGCGCGTGTCCGGCGAATTGGCGAACAGCTCGCGCCAGACCGCCACCGTTTCCTCGGTGCGCACGCCGGTGTCGACCACGGCCCAGCCGTCGCCGTCGTCCAGCGCCCACAGGTTGATGTGGTCGAGCGAATAGGGCAGCGGCATGCGGATCCAGTGGACCCCGTCGGCGACCTCGATCGACTTGCCGCGTGGCGGAAGCTCCGTAAAGGGATAAACAAGCTTGCCCTTGGCTGCTTCCGCCGACTCTTCCAAACCATCCATCGTGTTTCACCTCCAGAGGGATGAATTGTGAACCCGACCGGCATTCGGCCCGGGTCACTTCGAAGACGATGGACGGCCGCGCTTACTTGCGGCGCGGGCGGGCGGCGCCCGGCGCCGAGGTCTGCGACGGGGCGGCGCCGCCGTCCACGCCCAGCCGGCCGCCGCCGCCCAGGCCTTGTCCGCGCACCGTCTGCGCCTTGTAGTTGCGCAGCGAACGGACCATCTGGTTGAAGGCGTCCATGAAGGCCGCCGCGATCACCTTGCCCTGCGCGGTGTTCGTGTAGCCGCCGATGCCGCCGGCACCGCTGCGGCCACCGAGGCCGCCGAAGCCTGCGAAGTCGGTCTTGGAGGCGCTGCCTTCGGCCGCAGCCACCTGCACGCCCGAGCGGTTGTCGATGAGCGTCAGCAGCGCGCTGGCTTCCTTGGTCTGCAGGCTGGCGCCCACGGCCGCGATGGCCCGGCCACGGCCGCCGCCCACGAGGCCGCCGAGCGCGCCGCCGATGCCGCCGGCGTCGTTGTTGCTGAACACGATCTCGGGCGACAGGCCGTAGTCGGAGGCCACCATCTGGCCGCGACCGAAGTTGCTGCCGCCGCGCATCTCGCCCGATTGCATCAGTGCGCGCTCGCGCGTCATGGCGTTCATGCCGGCCGCGCCGCGCTCCACCACCACGAAGCAGTTCGACTGCTGCACCAGCAGGCGCAGCAGGTTGGCCGTGGGCGGCAGGCGGTATTCACCGGTGAGGATGGTGTACCAGCCGGCATTGACGTTCTCGATCAGCGAGACGGTACCGAGCGGCGAATCGCAGCGTTCGAGCTGGCTGCTCTCGCCCGAGGTGGCGCCGCCGGCAGCGCTGCCCGTGGCCGTGGTCTTGGCCGCCGGAGCGCCCATCTGCATGTCCATGGTCTGGCAACCGGAAAGCGCGAGCAGGCCCGCGAGTGCGCTGGCGAGAGAGAGTTTGGAAAAAGGCATGTCCCTGTCCATCAAATGAAAACAATGTGGCGTCCGCCCCACCGGCGGGCGCCGCGCCCGCGCGACGATACGGGCCGCCCGATGCGCGGGCCAGTGTCGAAAGTCACAGGGTCAGGAACATTTGTGGCGCTTGTCGGGGCTTGGTTACAGTCCGAACTTCATTCGCAGGAGTTTTCAGATGGCCACAAAAAAGAGGAATATCGTGGGAGAAGCCGCCGTCGAGCTGACGACGCAACAGGTGGCGCAGGCCCTGGCCATTGCCGGGGCGTCGGGCTACAGCGGCAGCGCCGATCCGTCGTTCGTGGGGGCGGTGCTGGTGGCGCTGGCAGTCAACACGAGTTCCGTCAGCGCGACCATCGACAGTGCGAAGAGCAGGGGCCCCGGCGTCGCCGGCGTGTTGCAGCACTGACCAGCCGGTGGGGCGCCGGCCTCCGGCCTGAGCCGGCGCACTTTCAGGTCGTGTAGTCGCCGCTGGCTTCCGGCTGGAACAGCACGGCGATCACGCGCGCGCTGTGTTCGCCGCCGCCCGGCGTCTTCCAGCGCGCGACCGCGCCGGTCTTCTGGCCGAGCAGGCCGATGCCGACGGGCGAGAACACCGAGATGAAGCCCGTGGTCGGGTTCGCGTCGGCGGGGTAGCAGATCACGATCTTCTGCCGCTGTCCGGCGGGCAGGTCTTCGATTTCCACCTGGGTGTACATCGTCACGATGTCCGAGGGCATTTCCCGTGACGGAAGGATGTCGGCCGTGTCGAGCAGATCGACCAGGGCCGGGGGAAGCGGCGTGTCCGCGAATTTGCTGAGGCGGACGTAATCGAGTTCGGTGAGCGTGCGCTCCCCGTGAACGGTTGAAAGCATGAAGCACTCCAGATGAACGCAACCCGCCTTTCCAACAGACAGGGTCGCTACCGCGCGGTGTGGTGCCCGGCGGTCAAGGTGTGCGCATCAAGAAGAAGGTAGCGGACCGCCGGGCTCAGGAATGTGCGGACGTGCGTCGGAGGACCGACGTGGCCGCCGCGACGACGGCGCCCACACGACGACCGGCCGCTGCCATGGGCAGGGCTGCGCGCGCAGGGTATCGACGGGGCGAGAGGAGAGCCATGGGGCGCGAGTGTAGGGGATTCTGGCCAGATTGGCCAATTATGGCCCTACGGGTGCAGCGAGGAATTGCCGTGGAATCTCTGGATTCAATCAGTAGAAAGCCCGAATTGAAATCAAGAGCCTGTGATTCGAGACGACGTGAATGAGTGATGGGAAAAGGGTGGGCAAGCGCTCATATTTACCGGATTCTTTGCGAGTTCGATATTTTCATGACCACCGGGATTTCTCTGTAATTCATCAATGAATAATTTCTTGTACCGCATCGAATGAGTGATTTCAAATTAATTCCATGAGCTTGAATTTATTGAAAATATTATTTCATGAATAGGGAGCACGCCTGAGGCTGCGGTTGTTGTCATTCGATCTCAATTGTTTTGATTCTCCCAGAAGCTTGAAAGCTTCAATTGAGGGGGCTTCAGGTCGAACGAAATGGTGGATGCATTTTGTTTGTTCAATATGTCTCATTTGCGCATCCTCTGTTCTTTTGTTTGATTGCCATAAAAGCCCCGAGACATAAGAATTCAGTACGCAAAAATCTAAGTGGCCGACTGCCTTCAATTGCAAGCAATGTTGGTCATTTGTTTGCAATAAGAAGTTGATTGCAAATTTTGCGCGTGAATTTCAAATATTGTTAATTGGGGTTTGAATGACAGCATCCACATGGGACTTGTTCTTGTCGTCGTCGCGAGGCCGCGCAGGGGCGGTCCACCCGCTGATCCGCGCAGGCCTGGTCCTGCTTGCCGCAGGCGCCGCGACCGTCGCGCTCGCGCAACCCACCGCTTCGCTGGAGGCGCCGCGCGCACCTGTCGCGGCCCAGGCCGTGACCGTCGTCCTCGCCCAGTCGAAGGTGGTCAAGGGGCCCGACGGCAATGAACAGTTCCAGGACGCGGCCACCATCAAGCCGGGCGACGTCATCGAATACAAGGCCACCTACACCAACAACACCGGCAAGCCCGTCAAGGGCCTCGTGGCCGATCTGCCGATCCCCGAGGGGCTGGAATACCTGCCGCGCAGCGCCAAGCCGGGTGCCAGCCTCGTGAAAGCCGCCACCAAGACCGCCGTCTTCGAGCCCGAGCCGCTCGTTCGCAAACTGCCCGGCGGCAAGACCGAACCCGTTCCCTACAGCGAGTACCGCATGCTGCGCTGGAGCCTGGGCCAGTTGCCCGCAAACGGCAGCCTCGCCGTGAGCGCGCGCGCCAAGGTCGAAACCGTCGCGCCGCCAACGGCAGCGCCTCCCACGCCCGCCACGCCGCCCCCGCGCGGCAAGTAAAGGCCGCGCCGGCCCTCGCGCGCTGCGCGAGGCGAGGGCGCCCGCCTTTTCCATCGATCTCTTGTTTCTGAGTGCCAGTCGGCAGGTACGCGCTCGCCCGTCGAAACGTATCCGCCAGGTTCTTTCGTGTTCCCGGGCGCGCTGCCGGCAGGCTGGACGGTCAAGTTCGTGGCGTTTGGCGGCACTTGTGCATCGCCGGCCATCTCGAACCTCGCAGTCATCGCCGGGGGACAGCAGGCGGTCGAAGCGTGCGTCACGCCGCCTTCCTCGCAAGCCGCAGTCACTGCAGTGAAGATCTACTTCAAGGTGCAATCCACTGCGGTGGCCTCGACCGGCGGCATCGCGTCTGACGTCAAGACCGACGCCGTGACGGTGACCTCGACGGCCCTTCAGCTGGGCGCCTCGCTCACGCCGAACAACAACGGCCAGGTCGCACCCGGCGGCACCGTGGTGTATGCCCACACGCTGACCAACATCGGCGCCCAGAGCTGCGGCGCGTACACGCTGACAGCCAAGGTGCCTGCGGCAGATGAGGCGCAAGGCTGGACCACCACGGTCTACCTCGACGTCAACGGCGACGGCCAGATCGACGCTGGCGACACGCCGGTAAACGGTCCGCTGGCAAGCCTGCCGGCCGGTGCAGCGCAGAAGCTGCTGGTGCGCGTGTTCGCGCCGGGCGGCGTGAGCGCGGGTGTCAGCAACACCACGACGGTGACGGCCACCTTCACCGACCCGGCCCCCAACTGCGGTACCCCTTCGGCCACTGACATCACGGCCGTGATCACCGGTCAGATCCGCGTCCTCAAGACGCAGGCGGCCGATGCGACCTGTGACGGCGTGGCGGACACCGCGTTCGCGGCAACGTCGCTGCAGTTGAAGCCGGGCCAGTGCATCGTCTACCAGGTCGTTGCCACCAACGAAGGCATCGTGCCGGTGACCAACATCGCCATCAACGACGCACTGCCGGTGTACACCGTCCTGAGCGCGAAGCAGCCTGCATTGCAGTGCGAAGCCCCGGGCATTGGCGGTACGGCGCCGGCCTTCGCATCGACCGCCACCGCGGTGAGCTGCGGCAGCGCGGCCAACACCGTGGCCCCAGGTGGAAAGGTCACGCTGACCTTCGCCGTGCAGATCAACCCCTGACCTGACATCGGCGCCGCCGACGGTTCCGCAAGGGCCGTCGGCTGTTTCCCGCGAGGCCCGGGTTTGCCCCGGTGCCTCGCCTGTTTCCCCTGCCGCTTTCGCGCACATCGCTGCATGCAAGCCGTGCCTTGCCGGCCTTCGAGGCGGCAGAGGAAAGAGTTCTTCGACTGTTTGACGTGCCTCCCGCAGCGGGAGGTGCCAGGGAAGGTTCACCGCGTGCCATTTCTTCTTTCTTCTTCGCGTGCCGGCATGCCTCGGTGGTGGGGCTGCGTGGCGCTCGCGCGCGGCGCGATGGCGGCGTTCGGCCTCGCACTCGCCACCGCAGTGGCGCTCGCTGTGCTGTTCGCACCGGTCGCGCAAGCGGCGCCCGCGCCCGGCGGCGTCGTGATCCGCAGCATCGCGACGGGCACCTACGTCCCTGCCGGCCTCGGGCACAGTGAGACGGCCATCTCCAATGCCGTGACCGCCAGCGTGCTGCCCGTGGAGGCGCTGTCGCTCACGCAGGACCAGCGCGTGAACCGCCCGCCCGGCACCGTCGTCACGCTGAGCCACCTGCTCACCAACACCGGCAACGTGGCTTCGCGCTACACCCTGGGCCTCGTCAACGACGGCGTGGGGTGCCCGGCCGACGGGCTCGACCTGTCGGCGTTGCGCGTGGCGCGCGACGGCAACCACAACGGCGTCGTCGACGCCTCCGATCTGGTGCTGCTGCCCGGTGCCGCCGGCACGCTCGCGCTGGAGCCGGGCCAGACGGCCGAACTGCTGGTGCAGGGCACCATTCCCGCCGCGGCCAGCGGCAGCGCCTGCGTGGTGCTGAGCGCGACCACCGCCCTGCAGGGCGCGAGCGCGAGCAATCGCGACACGGTCGACGTGGGCAGCGTCGCCGTGCTCGCGCTGGTCAAGTCGGCCAGCCATGCGGGGGCGGTCGTGCCCGGCAGCACGCGCATCGACTTCAGCATCTCGGGCACCAACACCGGCGCGCGCGACGCGCAGCCCGGCGGCGCGGCCGCGCCCACCGGCACGCAGGTGCTGGTCAACGGCAGTCCGCGCAGCCTGCTGCTGCTGCGCGACCTCGTGCCCACGGGCACCCGCTACCTCGCTGGCAGCCTGCAGAGCACGGCAGCCGGCGCGGTGCGTCTGTTCCGCATGCCCGGTGACGCCGACTTCAGTTACCGCACCGCCGAAGACGGCGCGGCGATCGAAGTGGCCATCGGCGTGCCCACAGCCCTCGCGCGCAATGCCTCCATCGCCATGCAGTTCGCGGTGCAGGTCAAGGCCGATCACACCGGCGACATCCGCAACACCGCGCACAGCCAGTACAACGACGGCGTCGCGCCCGCCGCGTCGCCGTCGAACACGGTGGTGATCGCGATGGCGCCGCCGCAAGGCCAGGGCCGCATCGGCGTCGCCAAGGCGGCCTCCACGCCGCGCATGCACCGCGGCGCGGACGGCCAACCCGACGGCACGGCCACCGTCACCTTCGACGTCCACGTGCGCAACTACGGCACGGCCGCGCTGCACGGCGTGCAACTGGCCGACGTGCTCGAAGGGCAGGGCGCCACGCAGTTCGGCACCCGCACGACCGCTGCGGTGCCGGGCGCGCGCCAGTACACCGTGGTGCCCGGAACCCTGGCCATCGTCGGCGGTCCGGGCAACGGCGTGGCGGGCACGGTGGCGGCGGTCAACGCCGCGTTCAATGGCACCGCCTCCGCGCAGGACCTGCTCGCACCCGGTGCGGTGCTGCCCGTGGGTGGTCAGTTCGCGGTGCGTTTCGATGTGCGCTTTCACGCGTCGGGTCGCGCGGGCACGCTGCTCAACACCGTGCGCGCACAGGCTGCGCTCGCTGCCGGTGGCCCGCCCACCGTCTTCGACGACTCCGTCAACGGCAGCAACCCCGATGCCGACGGCGACGGCAACCCCGGCAACGACACCTCGCCCACGCCGGTGCAGCTGCAGCAGCCCGTGCTCTCGCTCGTGAAGAGCGTCTCGCAGCTGCGCCGCGTGGCAGAGGGCGTCTACGAACTCGACTACCGTTTCAAGGTCGGCAACACCGGCGCGGCCCCGGCCCCGAACGTGCGCGTGATCGACAACCTCGATTGCACCTTCGACATGGACAAGCCCGAAGGCCTCGTCGCCGCCTGGGAACTCGTCGGCGCGCCGAAGGTGCGCAACGGCGTGCTGCAGATCGCATCCGGCTTCACCGGCCGCGCCGCCTGCGACCGCGAGGCCGCCGCCAGCGCCGATCCCTTCCGGCTGCCGATGCAGGCCGCGCTCGGCCTCACCGACGGCAGCCGCGCCCTGGCACCCGGCCAGAGCGAGGACATCGAATTCACCGTGCGCGTCACCCGCAAGCCGTCGAGCAACGGCGCCCGCGTGCCGTTCACCAACAAGGCCTGGGCGGCCGCCTTCGAGCAGAACACCGCTTCTGCGTCGTCGGCCGCGCTCGTCACCGCGAGCGCCAGCAGCGCGTCCTCGATGCTGGCCGACCCGCAGGGCGTGGTCTACAACGCCGTCACGCGCCAACCGGTGGCCGGCGCCGTCGTCACCTTCACCCGCCAGTCGTGCAGCGACGGCGCTGCCCGGCCGATGGCCCTGGCCGAGGTGTTCGGCGGCGACAGCGGCGTCTACCGCGCCAACGCCGACGGCAGCCTGTCGATGACCACCGGCGCCGACGGCGGCTACCAGTTCTATTTCCTGTCGCCGCCGGTCACCGGCAGCTGCACCTATGCGCTGGGTGTGGCGCCGCCCGCGGGCAGTGCCTACGCGGCGCCTTCGCAGCTCATCCCCGCCACGCCCGGCACCTTCGACCGCTGCGGCGCCATCGTCCCGAACGCTGCGTCGCCGCAGGGCGCGGAGCCCACCACGCACCACTTCTCGCTCAAGGCCGGTTTCGAGCCCTCGGGCGCGGCCTGCGACGTGGTGCACAACCACATCCCGCTCGACCCGGGCAACGTGCTCGGCCTCGTGCTGCGCAAGGAAGGCAGCAAGCGCCAGGTCGAGTTCGGCGATTTCCTCGACTACGCGCTGGTCGTCACCAACAAGACCGGCTTTCCCGTCACCGGACTCAGTCTCTCCGACCAGTTGCCGCCGGGCTTCGCCTACGTGGCCGGCAGCGCGCGGCTCAACGGTGCGGCCACGGCCGATCCCGTGGGCGGGGCCGGTCCCCGGCTGGTCTTCAACCAGCCCGGCCTCGCGCTTGGCATCGACCAGTCCGCCGCGGTGCGCTACCGCGTGCGCGTGGGTGTCGGCGCGCCCACCAACGGAGACGCCGTCAACCGTGCCCGCGCCAACGCCGGCCCGATGCAATCGAACCTCGCCCAATGGACCGTGCGCGTGACCGGCGGCGTGTTTTCCGACGATGCCTTCCTCTTCGGCAAGGTCTACATGGACTGCCGGCGCGACGGCCGCCAGCAGGGCGTCGACGAAATCGGCGTGCCCGGCGTGCGCCTGTACATGGAAGACGGCACGCACGTCATCACCGATGTCGAAGGCAAGTGGAGCCTGTACGGCCTCAAGCCCGTCACCCACGTGCTGCGGCTCGATGCCACCACGCTGCCCGCCGGCGCGCGGCTCGAAGCGCTCGACAACCGCAACGCCGGGCGCCCCGACAGCCGCTTCGTCGATCTCAAGAAGGGCGAATTCCACAAGGCCAACTTCGTCGTCGCCAACTGCGACGCACCGGCGGTGATGAGCGACGTCATCGCGCGGCGCGAGGCCATCGCCGCCGTGCCCGACACCGAGGCCGAAGCCCAGGTGCGCATGCGCCTGGACCCCGAAGGCCGGGTCGTCCCCGTGGGCGACCGGCGCGCGCTGCCTGCCAGCGGCGAGGTGCGCGCGGGCGGCAGCACCGGCACCAGCACCACGCAGGCCAGCTCGGCGCCGCTGATCGCAATGCCCACTGCACCGGCGTCGCCCAGCAGTTTCATCGGCGGCGCGTCGGGCAGCCAGGGCAGCACGCTCGGCGCGATGACGGGCGGCGGTTCGGCGGATGGTGCATCCCCCGTGGGCAGCCTCTTCTCCGGCATGCGCGTGTCCCGCGGCATGGCGCAGCCGACCGCTGCTGTAGCGCCGCCGCAAGCCGCCCCCAGTCCCATCGACCTCGAAGCCCTGCTGCCCCGCATCGAAAGCAACGCCCTCGGCTTCATCGACCTGCGCGACGGCGACACCTTGCCCTCGACCTCGCTCAACGTGCGCGTCAAGGGCGAAGCCGGCCTGGCGCTGCGCCTGAGCGTCAACGGCCAGGGCGTCGAGGAGCGCCGCGTCGGCAAGAAGACCGAGCAGGCCAGCCGCCAGATCGGCGCCTGGGAGTACATCGGCATCGTGCTGCGGCCCGGCGTCAACCGCCTCGTGCTCGAAGCCGTCGATCCGTTCGGCAACGTGCGCGGCGCCGCGCAGCAGATCAGCGTCACCGCGCCCGACAAGCTCGGCGCCATCCACATCGACGTGCCCGCCTTGGCGCAGGCCGACCTGCGCACGCCCGTCGTCGTGAAGGTGCGCCTGACCGACGCGGCCGACGTGCCCGTGACCGCGCGCACGCAGCTCACGCTCGAGACCGACCGCGGCCGCTGGCTCGACGAAGACCTGAACCCCGCCGAGCCCGGCACCCAGGTCTTCATGGACGGTGGCGTGGCCGACTTCCGCCTGCTGCCGCCCGGCGAACCCGGCGATGGCCGCTTGCGCGTGACGGCCGCGAGCTTCACGAGCGAGGCGCGCCTGGCGCTGCTGCCCGAGCTGCGCCCGATGATCGGCGTGGGCATCGTCGAAGGCGTGCTCGACTTCACGAAGCGCGGCCAGGTGCCGCTGGGCGCGATGCCCGCGGGCGCGGCCTTCGAGGCCGAGCTGTCCGGCCTGGCCGACGAGGGCAACGACAAGCGCCGTGCGGCCGCGCGCGCTGCCTTCTTCTTCAAGGGCGCCGTCAAGGGCGAGTACCTGCTCACCGCCGCCTACGATTCCGACAAGACGCGCAAGGACCGCCTGTTCCGCGACATCCGACCCGACGAGTTCTACCCCGTGTACGGCGACTCGTCCGCCAAGGGCTTCGACGCCCAGAGCACGCAGAAGCTCTACGTGCGCATCGACAAGAACCGCTCCTACCTGCTGTACGGCGACTTCAGCACCGCCAGCAGCACCGAGGTGCGCAGCCTGAGCCAGGTCAGCCGGTCGCTCACCGGCCTCAAGCACGTCTACGACGACGGCGAGGTGCGCACCACCACCTACGCCTCGCGCACCGCGCAGACCCAGCAGGTGGAAGAGTTTCGCGCGGTCGGCACCTCGGGCCCGTACTACCTGGGCGCCAGGGGCGGCGAGTTCGTCGAGAACAGCGAGCAGGTCGAGATCGTCGTGCGCGACCGCAACCAGCCCGACCTCGTGCTGCAGCGCTCGACCGTGACGCGCTTCGTCGACTACACCGTCGAGCCGCTCACGCGCCGCCTGCTGTTCACGCGCGCCATCGCGTCGGTCGACCCCAACCTCAACCCGCAGTCGATCCGCGTGACCTACGAGGTCGACGCGGGCGGCCCCAAGTTCACCGTGGCCGGTGCCGACGTGCAGCTCAAGGTGGCCAAGAACCTGCAGGTCGGCGTGGTCGCGGCCATCGACGAGAACCCCGAGAACCGCCGCAAGCTCGGTTCCGTCACCGCCCTGGCGCGCCTGGGCGACCACACCACTGTCGCCGGCGAATGGGTGCAGACCGACTCCGACCACAACGGCAAGGGGAGCGGCGCCCGCGTCGAGCTGCGCCACCAGGGCGAAGACCTGGCCGTGGCCGCGCTGGCGAGCAAGACCAGCACCGGCTTCGACAACCCCGGCGCGAGCTTCCCCGCCGGGCGCACCGAAGCCTCGGCGCGCGCCGAGTACCGGCTCGACGCCGCCACCGCGCTGCGCGGCGAACTGCTCTACGGCCAGGACGCCCTGCGCGAAGGCACCCGCCGCGGCATCACCGCCAGCGTGCAGCGAAAGTTCGGCGAGCAGCTGGTGGGCGAGTTCGGCCTGCGCCACGGCCACAACGGCACCGGCCTGGGCAGCGGCTCGGGCTTCGACTACGGCCAGGTCTCCACCTACAGCGGCAACCTCGGCAGCGGCGTGGCCGCCAACAACGTCACCGCGCTCGGCGCGGCGGCCAACGCCGGCACCCAGGCCAACGCCAACGACGACAACCTGACCACCGTGCGCGCCCGCCTGTCGGCGCAGGTGCCGGGCCTGCCGCAAGCCAACGTGTTCGTCGAAGGCGAGCAGGACATCCGCAAGTCCGACCGCCACGTGCTCGCCGTGGGCGGCAACTACGCCGTCACCGACAAGACACGCCTGTACGGCCGCTACGAGCTGGTCTCCAGCCTCTACGGGCCGTACGAGCTGAACGCGGGGCAGTCGAACAACGTGGGCATCCTCGGCATCGAGAGCGCCTACATGGAGGGCGGGCGCGTGTACAGCGAGTACCGCCTGGCCGACAGCCTCGACGGGCGCGCCGCGCAGGCCGCCACGGGCGTGCGCAACACCTTCCGGGTCGACGACCACTGGCGCCTGACCGGCGGCGTCGAGCACACGCGCCAGATCGGCGGGGTGCGCAACAGCGGCAACAACGGCACCGGCCACGCCAGCGGCCTGGCGGGCGACTCCACCGCCATCACCGGCGGCGTGGAATACACCGACGCACGCATCAAGGCCAGCGGCATCCTCGAAGGCCGCCACGGCGACGATGCCGACACGCGCCTGTTCAGCGCGGGCTTCGGCTTCAAGATCGATGCGTCATGGAGCCTGCTGGCGCGCAGCGTGATGAGCGCCAGCGAAGGGCAGGGCGCCAACGCCGGCAACGCGCACCACCTGGCGCGCCACCAGATCGGCCTGGCCTACCGTCCGGTGGACACCGACAGCTGGAACGCGCTCATGCGCTACGAGCGCCGTTCCGAGCGCGTCACCGGCACCGGCAGTTCGACCGGCGCACTCGACGGCGCGAGCGTCTTCGGTGCGGGCAACGGCAGCGCAGCGCTGCCCGGGCGCACCAGCGCCGACATCGTCTCGGCCCACCTCAACTACAACCCGCGCCCCGGCACCGTCATCAACGGGCGCTACGCCGCCAAGTGGTCGCGCGCCGACGACGGCCTGCTGCGCAGCACCTACTGGGCGCATCTGCTGCAGGCGCGCTACACGCAAGACCTCAACGACAGCTGGGACCTCGGCGTGCAGGCCGGCCTGCTGCGCGGCAAGGGCGGCGGCCTGCAGAAGACCTTGGGCATCGAAGTCGGCTACCAGGTCATGAAGGACCTGTGGGTGTCGGCGGGCTACAACTTCGTGGGCCTGAAAGACCGCGACCTGGCGGCCAACGACTACACGAGCAAGGGCGCGTACATCCGGCTGCGTTTCAAGTTCGACGAGACGGCGCTGGGGGCTGCGTCGGCGGGCGCGGCAGCCCCCGTGAAAGACGAGCGGACCGATCGATGAAGTCGCGGAGGAATGGCCAATGAAAATGCAAAAAACTGATTCGATGCGCTGCGCGACGGCGCTTCGCTGCCTACCCGTGCGGAAGAGTGCGATGGCGCTTGCGAGAGGCGTGGCGCACTTCTTTCATGCCTTGCGCGGCGTCGTCTTTCTGGCACTGACCTCGCTCCTGATCGGCACGCAGGCCACGGCTGCGGAGGTATGTCTAGGGGAGAGCGGGACCTACGGGGGGGGTGCTGTCACCACGGATGGCGCATGCGAGGTGAAGGAAAAGTACGCAGGGAGTACTCATGTCCGGCTGGGAAGGTTCAACTTGCGGGAGGCATGCACGTTCAATTTTTCTGTGCCGATGAAGAACCTGAGCGTTCGAACCTACGTGCTCAACTGCAACCCAGCAGATGGGTGCGAGAAGATGGTGGTGTCCGTCAATGGAAATCACTATCCGTTCACTGCGGCGGAGGTCACGACGCCTGTCCTCGATCCAACGTCCGCATATTGGAACGCCCTTGCGCCGGTAAAAATCGATGCAGACGGCAATCTTGAGGGGGCGACACCCGGGTCCGGGGCTTCTGCATGGGCCCTTGTTTCGAGAACATCCGTGTCTTCCGTCACGCTCTCGCACGAGCCACTCTACGGTCAGCCGAATGGGACGGACAACGTGGTGTGCTTCTTCGTGCCAGACCCCCCAGCCCCCCAGTTGGCGCTCAAGAAGGAAGCCAGCGCAGCCCCATGGGTCGTCGGCCAGCCTGCCAGCTACACACTCACGCTGACGAACACGACTGGCGCCGCGACCACTGCCGATACGGTGGTGACCGACAGAGTGCCGCCTTCGCTGACCATCGGCGACCTTCCCCCGGGGTGCAGCCGAGTGGGCCAGAACGTCAGTTGCCTGGTGCCCCCAGGGTTCACATCGTCCGCGTCCTTCGTCATTCCGGTGACGCCCCTGCCTTCGGCCGTGCCCGGCGTGACCAACACGGCCACGGCATCGGGGGGGGGAGACGCCACTTGCAACGGCACGGGGGCGTGCACGAGCACGGTGACCACGCCGGTGGCCCTTCCGCCTCTGCCCGTCATCACCTCGACCAAGACGGTCAGCGCCAGCCCGCTGGTGGTGGGGGCGCCCGACCAGTTCTACTCCCTGTTCATCACCGTGGCCAACGGGACGACCACGGCGCCCATTGGGCTGACGGAGTTCTTGCCCGCGGGCATGAACCTGCGTGGCGGGCCGACGCTGATTCCGGGAACGACCACCGGCACGCTGGTCGGGTGCCCGACGATCGGCGGCGGCGTCTTCTGCAGCGTGGCGGCCGGTGTTGCACCGGGCACCTTCGAAATCAGGATTCCCGTCAGCGTCAGCACACCGGCCGCGGGCCTGAACAAGGGCACCAACATGGCGAACCTGAGCGGTGGGGGAGACCTGGCATGCACGACGGCGGTCAACGAGGCCTGCGACTCGACCACGCCGCCCACATCGGTCGACATGATGCAACTGAAGCTCCAGAAGACGGTCAGCGTCGCCAAATTCTTCGTGGGCGTGCCGGCCAGCTACACCCTGAAGCTCAGCAGCAACGGCAGCCCGACCACGGCGCCGGCCGAGATCACCGACGCCATTTCATCGTCCCTGCGCATCGGCACGCTGCCCGCGGGCTGCACGGCCGTCCAGCAGAACGTGACCTGCACGGTGCCCCCCGGCCTGATGACCTCCCATTCGTTCGTGATTCCCGTGACGCCGCTGCCGTCTGCCGTGACCGTGGGGGCCCCGGTGTCGTACATCGTCAATGTCGCGATGGCCTCCAAGGGCGGGGATCCGTATTGCGCCGGAATCGGCGTGTGCCGGAGCACGACGAATACGCCCGTGGCCTTTCCGCTGGCCATCACCTCGACGAAGACCGCGAGTGCGAATCCGTTGATCGTCGGCGCGGCGGGCCAGTTCTACACGGTCGCCGTGAAGGTGGAGCATGAACCGACCACGGCGCCGCTGTTGGTAGAAGACATGCTGCCCACCGGCATCACGCTGGCCGGGCCGCCCGTGCTGATCGCCAGGACCACCACCGGCGTCCTGAGCGGCTGCCCTGCGGCAGGCTCGCTGATTTCCAATTGCAGCGTGGCCGCCGGTGTGGCGCCGGGCACCTTCGACATCCGCATTCCCGTCGAGGTCGACAAGACGGCCGTGGGCGCGCAGTCCGGCACGAACACGGTGAACCTGAGCGGCGGCGGCGATGCGCTGTGCACCCCGCTGGTGACCGATCCCTGCGATGCCACGACGCCGTCCATCGGGGTCCGGCTGGGTGACCCGAAGGTCCGCATCCTCAAGGCGGCGTACGTCGGTTCGGGCACCCACCGCTTTCGCTTTGCGCTGTCGGGCCTCAGCGTGAGCAGCGACACCATCACGCTCACCGTGCCGGGGGAGGAGTTTGGCGCGCAGACCATCACCGGCAGGGTCGGCGTCCCGGTCACCATCACCGAGACGTCGCCCGCCGGCTGGCCCGTGAACCCGGTGAGCGCCAGCTGCTACGACGTGAAGGACGCCATTGCGCCGTCGCCCATCCCCGGGGTGTCCGCCTCGAGGCGGGCGGCAGCGGCGGCAGCGGCGTCGCTGCCGCCGGTGGTGCTGGCCGGCAACGTGCTGACGATTCCCGCCGAATGGATGGTGGGCGGCGCGGACATCGTATGCACCTTCGTCAACAGCGACGCCTACGCCATCACCGGCCGCGTCTTCAGCGACAACGGCAGCGGCGCGGGCGTGCCGAACGACGGCGTGGCCAACGGCGGCGAAGCGGGGCTCGTGGGCGTGCAGATGCGGCTCACCAACTGTGCGGCGGGCGTGTGGTCCACGGCGGTGACCGACGGCTCGGGCCACTACCGCCTGGAGGTGCCGTCGCAGCCTTCGTCGCCATCCGATGGCGATCCGCTGTGCGTCGAAGAGGTGACGCCGGCGGGCCATCTGTCCACGGGGGCGTCGGTCGGCGGCACGCCGCTGCCTTCCGGCACGGGCGTGGCCGTGGGCGGGCGCACCTACACCTACACGCGCACCGCCGCGGGGGCGCCGGATCACATCGGCTTTGCATGGAACGAAGCCCGGGCCGGCGAGCTGAACTTCGGCGACGTGGCCCTCAACCGCTTCGGCGCCGACAGCGCCCGCACCGGCTCGCCCGGCAGCAGCGTGAGCCACGCACACACCTTCGTGGCGCAGACCGGCGGGACGGTGAGCTTCGGCGTGGCCGGCGCGGTGGCCACGCCGCCGATCGATGGCTGGAGCGCCAAGATCTTCGACGACCCGGGCTGCACCGGCGCCTTGCAGGCCGGCGCCGCGGTGCTCTATCCGCCGGCGGTGCCCCGGCCTGTGACGACAGGGCAGAACCTGTGCGTGGTGGTGCAGGAGTTCATTCCGGCCAGCGCGCTCGCCGGCTACAACGACAAGCGCTCGGTGCAGGCGAGCTTCGTGTTCACCAACGCGTCACCCGCGTTGAGCGCGAGCTACCTCGTGCTCGACACCACGACCGTGTCGAGCACGGCGCTGGAGCTCAAGAAGGAAGTGCGCAACCTGACGAAGAACGGCGACTTCGGGCTCAACAACGAAGCCAAGTCGGGCGAGACGCTCGAGTACCGCATCACCTACACCAACAACGGCGCGACGCCGATCAGCGGCCTGACGGTGAGCGACGTCACGCCGGTCTACACCAGCTTCGTCGCCTCGCAGGAAGGCGCGACCCCGCCGACGCTGACCGCATGCACGAAGCGCACGCCGGCCAATGCAGTGCCTGCGCCGGCCGTGGCGTGCGCGGCCGCGCAGGCGCCGGGCGGAACGGGTTCACTGGACTGGAAGTTCACCGGGCAACTCGCGCCCGGTGGCACGGGCAGCGTGCGGTTCAGGGTGACGGTGAACTGAGGGCTTGCGCGTCAGCAGGCGCGCAAGCTGCTGCTGCTGCTATCAGCAGCGTCCCTTTTTCGCCTGGCCGGGCGGGCAGTGGCCGCCGCCACGGTGGTCGTCGTCATGGTCGTAGCGGTCGTGGTCATGGCGACGGTGGTGGCGGTCTTCGCGGCGTTCCTCACGGCGCTCGGCGCGGCGCCAGTCGCCTTCGCGCCAGCGCCAGCCGCCGTCGGCGCGCACCCAGCCGCCCGGGGCGTAGGCGTAGTCGGGGCGGGCTGCCACGTAGTAGCCGGGGCGCCATGCGTAGGCGCGGTCGTTCCATTGCCAATGGCCGGGCACCCAGACCTGGCCGCTGCGAGGGCGGGGCGCGGGCTCGTAGCGTGGTGCAGGCGGGGCGACCTGGATCAGGCCGGGCACGTTGATGTTGACGGAGACCTGTGCCACGGCGGGCAAGGTGGCAGCGGCCACGGCGGCGGCCAGAAGAATTCTTGTGAGTTTCATCGTGATGCCCTTTGGTTGTTATGAGTGACTGAGCCCGAACAACGCCTGACCGGCGCGGTGCGTGCACGGGGTTGTCCTGGGCAAGGCCGCAGAAGTTGTTAACAAAGAGGGAGTTTTGCACGCAGGGCGGGGCGTCCGTGTCGGACAGGCCCGCGTGCCGCGCAGCGAAGGGCCGATGTGTTGCGCAGAAAGCGAAAAGGCCCGTTACCTTGTGAGTAACGGGCCTTCAGCAAATGGTGGCTCCTCGACCTGGGCTCGAACCAGGGACCTACGGATTAACAGTCCGGCGCTCTACCAACTGAGCTATCGAGGAACAAGCCTTCAATTATATTCAATGAATTCGCCGTTCTGAGACGACGGCGATCATTTTTGATGGGTGAAGCGTGCAGGGCGATTGATTTTTTTCGCACCTTCCACGTCTTCGCCCCCGCGTGCTTGGTTCGCGTGGGGCTCCACAAATGAAAAGGCCCGCTACCTTGTGAGTAGCGGGCCTTCCAGAGGCCTTGCGGCTTTGTAGTGGCTCCTCGACCTGGGCTCGAACCAGGGACCTACGGATTAACAGTCCGGCGCTCTACCAACTGAGCTATCGAGGAAC